>JADHLS010000071.1 GCA_016780605.1 Reyranella sp. | reverse complement strand
CTGGTCGGCATGCACGATCAAGCCGACCGCCATGGTCATGATGTCGGCGTCCTTCTTCAGTCGCTCGGCGTAGGGCACCTGATAGCCATAGGTCACCGGCCCCGCACTCACCACCGGCGAGCCACGCATGCCGCCCGAGCTGCAGTCGATCACGTCGACGCCCTTGGGTTTCAGGATCTTGGCCAGTGCCACGCTCTGGTCCGGTCCCCAGCCGGCGTCGTCCTCGACCGAGAAGCGCACGAAGAGAGGCTTGCCGGCCGGCCAGTAGGTGCGCACGCACTCCACGACCTCGATGCAGAAGCGCATGCGGTTGAGCTCGCTGCCGCCGTAGTCGTCGTTGCGCAGATTGGAGAACGGCGAGAGGAACTGGTGGATCAGGTAGCCGTGCGCGGCGTGGATATCGAGCACGTCGAAGCCCGCCTCGTGGGCGCGCCGCGCGGCCCGGCCCCAACGCTCGATCACCTGCGGGATCTCCTCGCGCGTCAGCGCCCGCGGCATTGGATCGGTCTCCGGTGAATTGCGCGCGCTCGCGGAGACCAGCTCCCACTGGTCCCAGTCGTCGATCCCGTCGGGCTTGAGCGGCGCCCCGCCCTCCCACGGCCGGAAGCGCCGCGCCTTGCGGCCGGAATGGCCGAGCTGGATGCCGGGCACCGCATTGTGCCGGCGGATGAACTCGACGCAGCGCCGGAGGCCGGGGATGAACTTGTCGTCCCAGATGCCGAGGTCGCCCACCGTGCCACAGCCGCGCCGCTCGACCTTGGTCGATTCCATGATCACCAGGCCGGCGCCGCCCGCGGCGTAGCGCCCGGCATTCATCAGGTGCCAGTCGGTGGCGAAGCCCTTGTCCGCCGAGTACTGGTGCATGGGCGCCACCACGACCCGGTTCTTCAGAGTGACGTCGCGGATGGAAATCGGTTCGAACAGCAGCGGCTCGGCCATGTATAGTTCCTTCATGCCCAGCGTGAATCACGACCGGTACGATGATGCCTACCTGCGCAGGATCCTGCGCGACTGCAAGACCATCGCAATGGTCGGCGCCTCGGCCAACTGGAATCGTCCCAGCTATTTTGCAATGAAGTATCTGCTGGACCGCGGCTACAGGATTATCCCGGTCAATCCGGCCGCCGCCGGCCAGGAGATCATGGGCCAGAAGGTCTATGCCTCGCTCGACGAGCTGCCGCAGAAGGCCGACATGGTCGACATCTTCCGCAACTCGGAGGCCGCCGGCCCGATCACCGACGAGGCGATCAAGCACGGCGCCAAGGTCGTCTGGATGCAGCTCGGCGTGCGCAACGATGCCGCCGCCGAGCGGGCCGAGAAGGCCGGCCTCAAGGTCGTGATGAACCGCTGTCCCAAGATCGAGCACTCGCGGCTCTCCGGCACGATCGAATGGCACGGCATCGCGAGCGGCGTGATCTCCAGCCGCAAACGGGCGCTCTGAGGTGCCCTCGCCCACCGACTACGCGGTCTTCACCGAACTCTCGCCCGATTCCAAGCCAGCAAAGCCCGGCTGGAACCGACGCATCTTCACCGACACCGACGCCCACAAGGGCGGCGCCATCCACTGCGATTTCGCGACGGGACTGCTGACCCTGGCGCCGGGTGCCTACCAGATTTCTGGTCTCTCCGCGGTCGCCTACTTCACCAAGGACGATCCGCGCGAGACGGTGGTGCCGCGCTCGCCGGCATCGGCGGGCTACTGCCGGCTGCGCTGCATCGAGCCCGATGTCCCCGTCGATTCCGCAAATATGCGGGAGCTGCCCAACAGCCATCCCACCATCCTCTGCATCGGCAGCCCGAGCACGGCCAACCTCGTGCCCAGCGTGTTCGAAACCTTCTACGAAACCGACAAGCCGGCGCAGCTCGTGCTCGAGCATCAATCGGGCTCGAATCCCGATCAGATCTACCTGCGGGTGTTCGTGGGAAATTCGAAATGGCATCTCTTCGCCAGGATCGCCATCCGACGCCTCTAGTCAGCCGCGACTTCGCCCCTGTAGCATCGGCCAAAAGAGAGGAAACGCATGAAGTTCGGCGTCTTCGACCACATGGATCGGGCCGGCCCCGATCTCGGCCGGCAATTCGAGCAACGGCTGCGCCTGATCGAGCTCTACGATCGGGCCGGCTTCCACGCCTACCACCTGGCCGAGCACCATGCGACGCCGCTCGGTATGGCGCCCTCGCCCAGCGTGTTCCTGGCCGCCGTGGCCCAGCGCACCAAGCGCCTGCGCTTCGGGCCGCTGGTCTACACGGTGAACCTCTACCATCCGCTTCGCCTGATCGACGAGATCTGCATGCTCGATCAGATGAGCGGCGGGCGCCTCGAGCTCGGCGTCGGCCGTGGCATCTCGCCCTACGAGGTCGGCTACTACGGCGTCGATCCCGCCACCGGACCCGAGCGCTTCGCCGAGGCCTGGCAGGTGATCATGAAGGGCCTCACCGAGACGCGGCTGAACCACGACGGCAAGTTCTTCAGCTTCAAGGACGTCCCGATGGAGATGCACCCGGTGCAGCGACCGCATCCGCCATTGTGGTACGGCGCCAACTCGCTGGAGAGCGCTGATCGGCTGGCCAAGCAGGCCTGCAACACGGTGGTCGGCATGCGGGCCGACGGGGTCGGCCAGTTCTCCGCCCGCTACCGGCAGGCCTGGAAGGCGCTGGGCCGCGACGAGAAGGATATGCCGCTGATCGGGCTCAGTCGCCACGTCGTGGTCGGCGACACCGACCGCGAGGCGCAGAGCGCCGCCAAGCGCGCCTTCGACTTGTGGTACGACGCGCTGATCCATCTGTGGCGCGCCCACGGTGTGGGTCTGCCGCGTCAGCTGATCCCGGCCGAGTTCGAGGTCGCGCTGGATCAGGGCTACATCGTCGCCGGATCGGCGGCGACGGTGCGCGATCGCCTCCGGAACGACAACGACATCGCCGGCATCAACTACTGCCTGTGCCGGCTCGCCTTCGGCGACCTGTCATTCGAGGAATCGGCCCGCTCGCTCGAGCTGCTCGCCAAGGAAGTGATACCGGCGCTTTAGATCATTGCCGGGAGCGCGCCACTTAGCGCGCCACTCCAGTGGCGCTCAGGGACCGTGTGATCAACAAAAGATGCGCCACTGGAGTGGCGCGCTCCCGGCAAAGACCCAAAAAAGTCGAGGCCCGCGGTCCCACTTACGCGTGGACCGCAGGCCTCGTCCCCCTCCGTGAAACGCCCCGGTCGCTGTGGAACCGCGACCTTGGTGCGCCCCCCTCCTGAAGAAGAAAACTGCTGAGAAGAAACTGTATCTGGAGAGACAAAACCGGGCGGGGGTGGGGCCCCCGCCCGGCTCGTCGAGAGGATCAGCTACGCCGCCCGGGGAGAGATAGCGACGAACCTGGTCATCCCCTCCCGATACACTTTCATCAGGACCGGCTTGCCGGTCTTCTTGGCTTCCTTGAGCTTCTCGACAGCCGCCTGCGGGCTGTCGATCTGGTCACGCCCGACCTGCTGCAGGACGTCGCCCTGCTTGAGGCCGATGTCGTCGGCCGGGCTGCCCGGCTCGACCGCGGCGATCAGTGCGCCCTTGACCGAGTCGTCCAGCTTGAGGCCCTGGCGCGCCTCCTTGGAGATCGGCGCCAGCGACACGCCGTAGGACATCGGCTGGGCCTTCGCGTCGGCCTGCTTGCCGTCGGTCTTGTCGGCGCTGGCCTTGATGGCCTTCGCCTCGACCTGGTCGCCGCCGATCTTGGCGGTGACCGTCATGTCCTTGCCGTCGCGCCACAGGCCGATCTTGGCCGAGGTGCCGGGCTTCATGCCCGAGATCATCCGCGTCAGGTCCTTGACCGACTCGACGCTCTTGCCGTCGACGCTCTTGATCAGGTCACCCGACTGGATGCCGGCCGCCATCGCCGCGCTGTCGGGCGTCACCTGGGCCACCAGGGCGCCCTTCTCGCTGTCGAGCGACATGCTCTTGGCAAGCTCCTCGCTGACCGGCTGGATCTGCACGCCGAGCAGGCCGCGCTCCACCTTGCCGTTGGCCTTCAGCTGGTCGACGACCGGCTGGGCCAGGCTCGACGGGATCGCGAAGCCCAAGCCGACGCTGCCGCCGGACGGCGAGAAGATCGCCGTGTTGATGCCGATCACCCGGCCTTCCATGTCGAACAGCGGGCCACCCGAGTTGCCGCGGTTGATGGCGGCGTCGGTCTGGATGTAGTCGTCGAACGGACCGGAGTGGATGTCGCGGCCGCGCGCCGACACGATGCCGGTCGTCACGGTGCCGCCGAGGCCGAACGGGTTGCCGACCGCCATCACCGGCTGGCCGACGCGCACCTTGGTGGCATCGCCGAACGTGACGTACGGCAGCGGCTTGTCGCTCTCGACCTTGAGCAGCGCCAGGTCGGTCTTCTCGTCGCCGCCCATCAGCTTGGCCGGCAGCTTGCGGCCGTCCGCAAGCGTGACGGTGATCTCGTCGGCCTTGCCGGCGACGTGATAGTTGGTGACGATCCAGCCCTTCTCATCGATGATGAAGCCGGTGCCGACAGCCTGGCCCTTCTGGGCCGGACGCTGCGGCTTCATGCCGGGCTGACCCGGCTGGCCAGGCTGCATCGGCATCCCGAAGCGCTCGGCGAAGCGCTGCATGAACTCTTCCATCTGCTTCTGCTGGTCGCTGCCACGGTCCTTGTCGGCCATGCGCATCTCGTCGTCGTCGGCGGCGCCGGCCTTCATGGTCACGGCGACGTTGACGACCGCCGGGGTCACCTTGGCGGCGAGATCGGAGAAGTCCTGCACGCCCGACACGGCCGTCGGGGCAGCCGCAACGGCGGCAGGCGCGGTGAACATGGGGGCAATCAGCACCGGCGCCGTCAGCGCCGTGGTCAGCGCGAGCGCAGTGAGAATGCGGCTCTTCGTCTTGGTCATCTAGGCACTCCTTCAGGAAACAGGGGCTTCTTCAGCGCTGGGAATATGGGACTTCACCCGTGGCGCCCGGATGGCTGCTAAATTGAATGTTTGTATAGTTGTGGAACGTTGTTTTTGCGGGGAATTACAGGCAGATGCTGCCGCCAGATCACCTACCGACGAGCCAGCCGTGAAGATCCTCCTGGTCGAAGACGACAAGCAGACCGCCGACTACATCGCCAAGGGTCTGCGTGAGCACGGCCATGTCGTCGACCATGCCAACAACGGGCGCGACGGCCTCTATCTCGCGACCGGCGAGAAGTACGACGTCATGATCGTCGACCGCATGCTGCCCGGCATGGACGGCCTGTCGCTGGTCAAGGCGGCGCGCACCTCGAACGTGCGATCGCCCGTCCTGTTCCTGACCACCATGGGCGGCATCGACGATCGCGTCGCGGGCTTCGATGCCGGCGGCGACGACTATCTCGTGAAGCCCTTCGCCTTCGCCGAGCTTCTGGCGCGCGTCGGCGCGCTGGCACGCCGGCCGCCGATCGTGGCGGCGACGTCGCTCTCGGTCGGCGACCTCGAGATGGATCTGCTGGCCCGCACCGTCACCCGCGCCGGCAAGCGCATCGAGCTCCTGGCCCAGGAGTTCAAGATCCTGGAGTATCTGCTGCGCCATGCCGGCGAGGTGGTGACGCGCACCATGCTGCTCGAGAAGGTCTGGGACTTCCATTTCGATCCCAAGACCAACATCGTCGAAACCCACATCAGCCGCCTGCGCTCCAAGATCGACAAGGGCTTCGGCCGGCCGCTCCTCCATACCGTCAGGGGGGCTGGCTATGTCATCCGTGCTCCCGACTAGGCCCCTCATCAGCACACTCGCCCGCATCCTGCGCACCGCGAGCTTCCGGCTCGCCCTGTTCTACGCCGTGCTGTTCATGGCCTCGGCCGGTGCGCTGTTCGCGACGGTCTACGTCACGGCGACGGCGGCCATGCAGAGCGACATGGCGGCCGTGCTGCGCTCGGAAGCCTATCAGCTGGCGGAGATCCATCGCGTCGGCGGCCTGCCGGCGCTCGCCAACCAGATCGCGCGGCGCATCAACTTCCGCACGCGCGGGCCGATCTTCTACCTGCTGCAGGCGCCGGGCGGCCGCGTCGTCGTTGGCAACCTGCCCGGCATGCCGCCGGTCAACGGTGTGATCGACTTCGTGCCGCAACCCGATTCGCCGGTAGCCGACACCGAGGGCGAGCGCACCAAGCTGACGGGCTTCGGACTGACCTTGCCGGATGGGGCGTTCCTGCTCGTCGCCCAAGACGCCACGCGGCTCACCGACATGCAGCACGCAATCGTGCGGGCCTTCGCCTGGGCCGGCGGCCTCACGCTGCTGCTGGCCATCGTCGGCGGCGCCATCCTGGGAAGCTCCTTCCTGCGCCGCATCGACACCATCACGCGGACCAGCCGGGCCATCATGGAGGGCGACCTCGCGGCACGCATCCCGGTGCGCGGCACGCACGACGAGATCGACCAGCTGATCGACAACCTCAACGCCATGCTGGCCCGCATCCAGCAGCTGATGGACGGGTTGCGCCAGGTGTCGAGCGACATCGCCCACGACCTGCGCACGCCGCTCGGCCGCCTGCGCCAGAATCTCGAGGATGCGCGCACCCGGGCCAAGACGACCGCCGACTACGATGCTGCGACCGATGCGGCAATCGAGGAAGCCGACGAGCTGCTGGAAACCTTCTCCGCGCTGCTGCGCATTGCCCAGGTCGAGGCCGGCGCGCAAAAGAGCGCCTTCACGGACATCGATCTTTCGGCTCTGGCGCGCAGCGTCGGCGAGGCCTATCAGCCGGCGGCTGAAGATTCAGGCCACACGCTCGACATCCGAGTCGAGGACGGCGTGCGCCTGACCGGCGATCGGCAGCTCCTGGCGCAGATGCTCTCGAACCTGGTGGAGAACGCGCTGCGCCATACGCCGGCCGGTTCGACGGTAGCGCTCGCCGTCGCCAAGAAGGCGGCGGGCTTCACCATCGAGGTCGACGACAATGGCCCGGGCATTCCGGAGGCAGAACGCGGCAAGGTGTTCGATCGCTTCTACCGTCTCGATCGCAGCCGCTCGACGGCCGGCAGCGGGCTGGGCCTGGCGTTGGTGAAGGCCATCGCGGGTCTGCATGGGCTCACGATCGAGCTCACCGATCGCAAGCCGGGCCTGGGCGTGATCATCCGCTCATAAGGTTGCCGCAACCTTCTCGGTTGGGTCACACTCGACGGATGAAGAAACCCGCCCGCGCCTCGCGCCCCCTGTTCGCCTATGTCGGCTGCTACACCACGCCCGAACGCGGCGGCCACGGCAACGGCATCAACGTCTATCGCGTCGATCCGCGCAGTGGCGGCTTCACCCACGTCCAACGGCTGGGGGGATTGGAAAACCCGTCCTTCCTCGCCATCAATGCCGACGGCACACGCCTCTACTCGGTCCACGGCGATCGCAGCGAGGTCAACTCCTTCACCATCGATCCCGCCACGGGCCGCCTGGCGCATCTCAACCGGCAGCCGACCGGCGGCTACAATCCGGTTCACCTGTCTTTCGATGCGACCGGCCGCTTCCTTGCGGTCTGCAACTACGGCACCGATTCGCTGGCCGTCTTCCCGATCGCCGCTGATGGCAGCCTGCAGGCCTACCGCACGCTGACCACGGTGACCGGTACGCTCGGCCCCAATCGCTTCCAGCAGAAGACGATGTGCGTGCATCACATCCCGCTCGATCGCACGGGGCGCTTCTTCTACGTGCCCTGCAAGGGCTCTGACGTCGTCATCGCCTACCGACTCGATGACAAGCGCCGCGTCCTGGTCGAGGCGGCGCGCGTCAACGCGCGCCCCGGTGCCGCACCGCGCCACATCGACTTCCATCCGCGAAAGGCGCTGGCCTACGTCACCAACGAGCTCGACTCGACGCTCACCACCTATCGCCAGGATCAACGATCGGGCGCGCTGACACCCTTGCAGACCATCCCTTCCACGCCGCCGGAATTCACGGGCTACAGCACCGGGGCGGAGATCTGGGTCGATCGCGCCGGCCGCAACGTCTACGTCTCCAACCGTGGGCACGACAGCATCGGCGTGTTCGCCATCGACCCAGCCAAAGGCACGCTCAGCCCACGCCAGTGGGTGCCGACGCATGGGCGAACACCGCGCTTCTTCGCCTTCGATCCCGATCAGCGCTTCCTCTACGTCGCCAACCAGGACAGCCGCTCGATCGTGGGCTACCGCGTCGGCCGCGACGGCCGGCTGGCGCCAACCCGCATCCGCGTCAGGGTCGGCAGCCCGGCCTGCATCGTGTTTTCCCGTTCGTGAGCTTCCGAGCGCCGTTTACTCTTTAAACCTATGCGTGTATCGTGTATGAATATTCTCTGCCAGAGGGTATCGCATGGACAAGCTGGACAACCTAAGCACGGTGCTCGGCCTGATCGCTGTGGCAGGAGGCCTGGGCACCGCAGCGTTCGGCCTAGTGGATGCAAGCAAGGCTGTCTGGGGAGGCGTATCCCGCGCCGGCTTCAGCTTCATCCGCACGACGGTCGCGAGCGTGCTCGGCCCCCGGCCGGCAGCCACTCCGACGTTCGGCCACGACCAGGTCATCGGAACGTTGCGCGCAAACTGGATGAACGGGATGGCAAAGGCTGACCAGAAGGCCGCCGCCAAGGCCCTCATCCGGCTCATGCTGACGCCTGCCTCGGTGACGAATATGGCCAACGCCGTCGGCGTCGATGCCACCGCCCTCGCGACGGCAGTCACGCATGCCAACACCGGCACGGCACTCACCGCCGCCGACCTTGCCGCAATTGGCGCCTATGACGTCAAAGTCAGCGCCCTGCTCGACTTCGCTTATGAGCGTGGCGACCAGCTCTATCGCAACTTCGCCAAGCTCGTGGCAGCCATTCTCGCAATAGTCCTCGCGGTAGGAGCGAAGCGGATCGTCGACGGCGTTCTCTTCGACAGCCGCTTGGTGCCGGCCCTGCTGCTCGGCCTTGTCGCCACCCCGCTGGCTCCCATCGCCAAAGACGTCTCATCGTCGCTTCAGGCCGCGGCAAAAGCCGTCGGCGCCCTGAAGCGTTGAGGCAGCGTTGACGCTCTACCTCAACTTCCGCACCGCCGGCATCGGCGGCGGCATCACCGATGCCTACATGCTTGAAGGGGATGGCACCGCGAATCCACCGGCTCTGAGTGCGGTGCAATGGCCGGACGTCGCGCGCAAGGTGGCCGGCAAGGACGTGCTGATCGGTGTCCACGGCTTCAACGTCAACTACCAGCGCGGCGCCCAGGCCTTTGGCCTGCTCGACGCCTATCTCGATCTCGCGGCCTCGGAAGTCCTCGTCGGCGTGCTGTGGCCAGGCGACTTCTGGATACCGGTCGTCAACTACCCCTTCGAGGGCAGCGACGCGATGGATTGCGGCAAGCGGCTGGCCCTGTTCTGCGACAAGTACTTTGCTGGCGCCCAGAGCGTCTCGTTCGTCTCGCACAGCCTCGGCGCCCGCCTCGTGCTTGAGACAATGAGCCATCTCGGACGACGCGCCCGAATGATCTGCCTGATGGCAGGCGCGATAAACAACGATTGTCTAACGCAGGAATACCATGGCGCGGCCAGCAACGCCGACCGCATCTACGTTCTCGCCTCACACGGTGATTCGGTGGTTCACGTCGCCTTTCAGATCGGTGATCCCATCTCCAATGTCCTCGACCACGACCATGCGTTCTTCACCAAGGCGCTGGGTTACGAGGGTCCGCCATTCCCGGCGGCCCCGCCCGTACTCTTCCCTTGGCAAATCCAGGACAATTTCAGCTACGGCCATGGGGACTATCTGCCGCCGACCACGAACCCCCTCATGGCAAGCCGGGTCGGCGACTACATCCTGCGGGCCTTCCGCGGCCAGGCGCAGCCGCGACCCGGCGCCCTCTGAAGGCACAAACCGTGCTCAGGGATAACCGGCGCCGGCAATCTCCACTTCGACGGCGTCGATGCGGGCAGAAGACTTGCGTTGCCGCATCTCTTCGGGCGAGGTCACGGCGCTGAGGCAGAAGAGCGTCTTTCGATCCGATCCACCCAACGCACAGGCAATCGCTCGGCGTCCGGGCAGGTCTATCCGCTGCCGCTCGCGGCCATCGCGATCGATTCGCACGAATACGTTCTCGCTGAAGGAGGCTACCCAAACAGCCCCGTCACGATCCAGACAGATGCCATCCGGGTCCCTTGGGCACGCATGTCGGCCACGAAATCGCAAGCCGCCCTTCGCGTCGATGTCGTAGTGCGCGAGACACTCGCCGTCCATCTCGGCGACGACAAGCCGACTGTGGTCGGCCGAGACGGCGATCCCGTTGGGAAAGCGTAATTCCTCGGCGACAATGTCTGCGCTGCCGCCCGCCATCACCAGAATGATCCTGCCGACGGCGCCTCGCCCTGGCGGCGGCGGCAGGTCAAAACCGAGATCGCCGACATAGGCGCGTCCCAACCCATCGATAATCATATCGTCGATCGTGCCGGCAGCGACGCGCGACAGGTCGGCATAGAGCGACAGTTGCCCGTCCGCGAATGCGAGCAGCCGTTTGCGGAACATCGTCAGCACGACGATCCTGCCATCCGGCAAGACGCCCAGCCCGCATGGGGTATCATCTGCGATCACCGCATGCTCCTGGCGATCACCCGATGCGCCTACGCTCAGGAGCGTGCGCGCCATGGCATCGACGAACCACAGACGGCCGCGATGCCAGCGCGGACCTTCGAAATAGCGTCCCCCGTCGAGGACGGTCCTCAGTTTGGCTGGCGTCACGCCGGACCTGGCTAGTCGCGCCGCTCGAGTGCGGCCTCGATGACCCGATTGGCGCGATCAGTGCCGCGCTCGAGGTGAGACAGCAGCTCGACAATCGGGGTGCCATTGTGCAGTGCCAGGCGCGACCGTTCGTTGGCTTCGGCCAAGGCCTGTACTTCGATGTCGATCGTGCGCGGCCATTCCGCCAGCCCGTCGGCCGCCGCATCGGCGTAGGCGCGTTCGGCCCGCTCCAGATTGGCAGCCAGTCTATTCTTGAGGTCGTCGGATGCGCTTACGGCGCATTGGTCGACGCCTGCCAGGGCCAACAGGTAATTTTGCAGAACATGATCGAGACGCTCCTTGGACGCCGGCGCCACACCGAACTCCCTTAGTCTTTCCTCCCGCGGGTTCACATTTTGTCCGTTCGCCAAATTGCTTCTGTGAGATTTGTCACATTCAGCTTGCTTAAGCGGGAATAAGCGTTTGCCTGCAAAAAGTTAGGCCGATAGGCTTAGACCCTGCCGCAGGGCGGATGGAGACCCTCCTGGCGGTGCCTGCGCGGATGGCGGTCATCGCAATCCGCGTGTCATCCTCGACCGGACACATTATTTCAGCCCCGACATGAGTGACGATCTGCGCGCCATCTCCCTGTTCAAGGACCTGCCGGACGCGAAGCTCGCGGCCATTGCCGCCGCATGCTCGATCCGCACGTTCGAAAAGCAGGCGCAAATCCTGGGCGAGCAGGAGCAGACGACGGATGTGTTCTTCATCCTGTCCGGAACCGTTCGCTCCACCAGCTACACCGAAGCCGGTCGCGAGGTGATCTTCAACGACACGCCGGCCGGCGGCATCACGGGCGAGTTCTCGGCCATCGACGGCCTGCCCCGCTCCTCGACCGTGGTGGCGCTGAGCGATTGCCGCGTCGCCCGCATGACCAGGGAGAAGTTCCTCGAAATGCTGGCGAGCGAGGGCGCCGTTGCCGTGCGCCTGCTGCAGCTCCTGGTCGGCAAGATCCGGACAATGTCCGAGCGCGTCTTCGAAGTGAGCGCGCTGGCCGTGCGCGAGCGGGTGCGCCGCGAGCTGCTGCGGCTCGCCAAGGACGGCACCGAATTCCGTAACGGCATCGTCATCAGGCCGGCGCCGACGCACTACGAGATCGCAGCGCGCATCGGCTCGCACCGCGAGGCGGTCACGCGCGAATTCAATCGCCTCGAAAGCGAAGGCATCATCGAGGTCCGTCGCCGCCAGCTGCGCATCATCGACATCAAGAAACTCGGGCACGCTGAGGAATGATCTCAGGA
>JADHLS010000070.1 GCA_016780605.1 Reyranella sp. | reverse complement strand
GTCATATGGGGGAGGCAGGGAGGGGGAAGGCCCACGCGCGAGACCTTCTCCCAGGGAAAGATCATGAGTCTGAAATCGGCGACAACACGACGGTTGCTCGCCCCCTCCCTACCCCCCCGTATGACGGGGGAGGAGAAGACGAGGGTCAGATCGCCACGAACGGCAGCCCCGCCGACTTCCGGGCTTCCTGCAGCGTGTTGTACATCAGGCACGCCACGGTCATCGGGCCGACGCCGCCGGGCACCGGCGTGATGTGGCCGGCGACCGTCAGCGCCTCGGCGAAGGCGACGTCGCCCACCAGCTTGGTCTTGCCGTCGCCGGCCGGCACGCGGTTGATGCCGACATCGATCACGGCCGCGCCGGGCTTGATCCAGTTGCCGCGCACGAATTCGGGCTTTCCGATCGCCGCCACCACGATGTCGGCCTGGCGCACGAGCGACGGCAGGTCGCGGGTGCGCGAATGGGTGATGGTAACGGTGCAATCGGCGCGCAGCAGCAGCCGCGCCACCGGACGGCCGACCAGGGTGGAGCGGCCGATCACCACGGCATGACGGCCGGTGAGCGAGCTCAGCGCATCCTGCAGGAGCATCATCACGCCGAGCGGCGTGCAGGGCACCGGGAAGTCGAGCGGCGCGCCCGACTCGACCGTGCCCAGCCGCCCGACATTCAACGGGTGGAAGCCGTCGACGTCCTTGGCGGGATCGATGGCCAGCAGCACATCGCCGGTGTCGATGTGCTTGGGCAAGGGCAGCTGCACCAGGATGCCGTGCACGCTCTTGTCGGCATTGAGCCGCCCGATCAGCTCGAGGAGCTCGTCCTCGGTCGTGGTCTCGGGCAGGCGATGGTCGAAGCTCGCCATGCCGAGCTCGGCTGCAAGCTTGCCCTTGCTGCGCACATAGACCTGGCTCGCCGGATCCTCGCCGATCAGCACCGTCGCCAGCCCCGGCTTGGGGCCACCCTCCGCGATCAACGCCTGCACGCCGGCGGCGATGCGCTTGCGCAGGCCCGCGGCGTAAGCCTTGCCGTCGATCAGTTTCGCTTCAGCCATCTCTCCCCGCTGCGTGTCTAACCCAGTCACCGATCCGTTCGGCGAGCAGCCCGGGCTCACCGGAAATACTCAACACCTTGTCCCGCGCCGTTGTTCCCCGGGTGACGGCGAAGACCGATTTGGGCAACCGCCAGGTCGCCGCCAGAAGCTCGATCACCGCGCCGTTGGCCTTGCCGTCTTCCGCCGGCGCGGTCACCGAGGCCTTGAGCCCGCCGCCGCTGCAGTCGAGCGCGGTGCGGCGGGCGCGCGGCTGGGCGCGCAGCTCGATGGTCACGCCGGAGCCGGTGCGGCGCAGGAACGCCGGGTCGCCGGACATGACCCTAGAATCCGAGGACGTATTCCCGAAGGAGATGCTGCAGGAAGATGATCAGCAGCAGGGCGACGACCGGCGAGATGTCAATGCCGCCGAGGCTGGGCAGGAAGCGGCGGATCGGCCGCAGTACCGGCTCGGTGATGCGATAAAGGAAATCGACCACCATCCGGATGAACTGGTTGCGCACGTTGACGACGCCGAACGCCACGAGCCAGCTCAGGATCGCGCTGATGATGATGATCCACGAATAGATATCGAGGATCTTGTAGATTAGAAGCGCCAGCGAGATCATCGCTTCTCCGCAGCTCTGACGCCGGCAGGCCGCCGGCCCGGCAACCTACTCGGCAGGGATTGTCGATCACAAGGCAATTTCAGGACCTCGAGAGGGCCAGTTCGACGCTGCCCAGGCGGACCGTCCGGGCGGCGCTTATGTCGCGCGGGCCGTGCTCGGGCAGCAACCGAGCCCCGTCGATCAGGGTGCCGCCGGGCGTGCCGAGGTCCTCCAGCCCCAGGCGACCGCCGGCCACCAGCAGGCGGGCATGTGGCTGCCCGACCGAGGGATCGGGCACGGAAAGCTCGTTGGCCTGGGCCGCCGCGGCGCCGGTGAGCAGGTAGGCCGGGACGGTCCCGTCGACCGCGATCGCTACGGTGCCACCGGTCGGCAGGAGGCCATTCAACCGCCACGGCCGGCGATCGCCCAGTGCCTGCGTTGGCGGCGGCAACATCCCCGGTCGTGCCGGCGGCGCCGGCGGCTGTCCCGGCAGGGCAACAACCGGCGTCTCGTCATCGCGTGGCCAGCGCATGAAGGCAAAGATCCAGAGCAGGATCAGCGGCACGATGGTGCCGACCGCCGTCAGCGTGAGCAGGATGGAGCCCAGCCCCAACCAGCCCGGCAGGCCGGCCTTCTCGACGATGCGCCAGGCCATCCAGGCCGCCAGCACAAGCCCGATCAGGGCGAACACGCCGCTGAGGCCAAACAGCCCCAGGAGGGCCGCGAAATCGAAGCCCATCACGGCCTCCGCGGTCTCGCTTCGCCGGCCGGCCAGTCGCTGAAGGCGAGTATGGCCATGACGATGAACAAGCCGATCAGCGGCACGAGGTGGAACAGCGACAGGGCGCCGGAGAAGCCGGCGCGCGTGCAGATGCGCCAGGTCGGGATGATCAGCACCAGCGCCACCAGCAAGTGCACGGCGATGATGCCGAACACCACCAGCGAGCCGAGACCGATCAGCCAGACGAGGAAACTCACGACCGTCCTCTAGGCCAGCGCCACGACTTCGATCTCGACCAGCACGTCGCGCGGCAGGCGCGCCACCTCGACGGTCGAGCGGGCAGGCGTGTGGGCGCCGAAATACTCGGGGCGCCCGTAGACCTCGTTCATGGCGACGAAGCTGTCCATGCTCTTCAGGAACACCGTGGTCTTGACCGCGCGATCGAGGTCGCTGCCGGCGGCCTTCAGGACGGCGCGCAGGTTCTTCAGCACCTGGTGCGTCTGCTCGGCGATGCCGCCTGCCACCAGGTCGCCGGTCTTGGGATCGAGCGGGATCTGGCCGGCGCAGAAGACCAGGCCGTTGGCCACGATGGCCTGCGAATAAGGCCCGAGCGCCTTGGGCGCGGACTCGGACTGGACGACCTTCTTGCTGCTGGCTGGCACGGGCAAAACTCCATGGAAACGAGGCGAAACGCTAACATAGGCAGCCTTGCTTGACAGGGGAGCCATCACCCTTTATCCGCGCCATCCTCAGGCCCTATTTGCAGGGCCTGGAGACGGTTGTTGGGGGGCTGTAGCTCAGCTGGGAGAGCGCCTCGTTCGCAATGAGGAGGTCAGGGGTTCGATCCCCCTCAGCTCCACCAACCGCCTCAATGACTTAGGCTGACGTGCCTAAGCCGGAGCCCTGTCCGCCGAAATAATCGGCCGAAACAAGCCAGGGCGGCGCTCCTTCTATTTTGATCCACGGCCCGAATCAGCAGCCTGTTGTCATCGTCCTCCCGGCGGGAGAACCTTGAGGGTCCATGCTGGTCCGCAAACGTCGCCCTCGGCCTCTCGATATCGGTCTCACTCGCGAAGAAGGCCGGGAGCTCAAAGCCCTCACGACTCCCCAGCGCATCCAGGACTTCGTCATCGGACTCGACGCCAACTTCGAGGAGCAGGGCGACACGCTGCGCTCGGTGCGCGGCGTGCTGCATCACCGCCGCGCCCACTGTATCGAAGCGGCCTTCACTGCGGCCTGTGCGCTGTGGCTGAACGGCGATCCGCCGCTCCTGATGGACCTGGTCGCCAGGGGCGATTCGGACCATGTGGTCGCGCTGTTCAAACGCAATGGCTGCTGGGGGGCGATCTCCAAGAGCAACCATGTGTGGTTGCGCTGGCGCGATCCCGTCTATCGCACCCTGCGCGAGCTCGCGATGTCGTATTTCCACGAGTACAGCAATGAGCAGCGCAAGACGCTGCGCACCTATTCGGAGGCGATCGACCTTCGGCAGTTCGACGTCGAGGAATGGGTCACGAACCAGGAGGATTGCTGGCAGGTCGGCGCCTCCTTGGAGGACACTGCGCATCACCCGTTGATCACGCCGGTCCAGGCGCGCAACCTCAGGTCCCGAGACGCCATGGAAATGCGCGCCGACAATCTGATCCAGTACGAGAGCGCCGACCGGAAGCGGGGGCATCGCTACTAAGGGGGCCTGGCCATGAAAATCCTGATCGCATTCCTGCTGATCACCATCGCCACCGCCGGCCGGGGGTTCGCCCAGATCCCGGCTGAGTGGCAATCGGCGGCGCAGGTCGTGATCGCCGAGCTCGAGCGCGACACGCCGCTTGCCAGCAAGCCGTGGACCGGCGCGGAGCTGACTCAAGGCTGGCAGCTCGCGCGTGCCTGGCGAAAGCACAACAACAACAATGTCGAGATTATCCTCGCCGAATACCTGACCTTCGTTGCGGTCTGCCGCAGCGGCTGCGCCGGCAACACCATCGAGGGCAAGGGCTACGTGGCCATGGCCGAGCAGGTGAAGAACGTGCTGCAGCAAGTCGGGCCCTATGGTGTCGCGTCCACCGTCCATGGATGGTTGGCGAACGTGCCGGATCCGAGTGGTGCTGCGGCCAAGAATGCGGCGATGTGGAACCTCGATCTCAACGTCGCGGCCGCCGATTTCGCCACCGGCAATCTCTACGCCCTCTACTGGCTGCTCGCCCAGGCGCGGCCGACGCCGATCGAACAGGCCAACACCTTCACCCGGTTCGCCATTTTCGTGCAGGGCCGGGCCTGGATCGGCAGCCGCTGCCTCGACATTTCCAAGGTCGCCGCCGTGCTCGGCGCGCCACCGCGGATCGAGACCTGCAAATAGCGGCGGTTGAAATCGCCGAGGGGCGGGCGGATCATCGCGCCATGGGTTACGAAACGATCGCGATCCGCAAGCTCACGCCCGCAATCGGCGCCGAGGTATCCGGTGTCGATCTTGCGGCGCTTTCCAACCGGCAGGCGAGCGAATTGCACGATGCGCTGATGGCGCATCAGGTGCTGTTCTTTCGCGACCAGGAGCTGAGCGTCGACCAGCACAAGGCGTTCGGCCGGCTGTTCGGCGAACTCTTGGTCCATCCCGCGGCGCGAGCGGAGGTCGAAGGCCATCCCGAGATCCGCGTCGTGCATGCCGACGAACGGACGAAGGTGGCCACCGGCGAGGTCTGGCATTCGGACATGTCGTGCGAGCCCGAACCGCCGATGGGCTCGATCCTCTACCTGCACCAGAGCCCGCCGGTCGGCGGCGATACCGCCTTCGCCAACATGTATCTCGCCTACGAGACGTTGTCGGAGCCGATCAAGCGGCTGGTCGAAGGCCTGTCGGCGTTCCATACCAGCGCGCACGTCTATTCACGCGGCGAGTATGGGCGCAGCGACAAGAAGTTTCCCGAGGCCGTCCATCCCATCGTGCGGATCCATCCGGTGACCAAGCGCAAGTGCCTGTTCGTCAATCGCGGCTTCACCAAGCGCATCGAGGGCTTGAAGGGTCATGAGAGCGACGCGCTGCTCGACATGCTGATCCGCCACTGCGAGACGCCGGAGTTCCAATGCCGCTTCCGCTGGGAACGGCACTCGGTCGCCTTCTGGGACAACCGCTGCGCCATGCACCGCGCGACGTTCGACTACCACCCGCATGTGCGTCACGGCCATCGCGTCACCATCAAGGGCGACAGACCGTTTTGATGTACAGCTGGCGCCTTTTCTTCTCCTCCCCCGTCATACGGGGGAGGGTAGGGAGGGGGAAACCTCAGTCGAAGCGTCCGCTCATTTCAGATCGGGTCAATGCTTCCATGATCGTCCGGACCACGGCGTCCGGTTCGGAGAACACACTCCCGTTCCAGAATCGCAGCACGCGAAATCCACTCGACTGCAGGAACGTATCGCGCTGTGCATCGTAGGCGGCCTGAGCGACATGATGTTGACTGCCGTCCAGTTCGACGATCACATGCGCTTCCAGACAGACGAAGTCGCACACGTATCGACCGATCGGGCGCTGACGGCGGAACTTGAAGCCATTCATCTGGCGTCGACGCAGGTGTTGCCAGAGGCGACGCTCCGCTTCGGTTGCGTTGTTGCGGAGATGGCGGGCATAGTCGTTCATGCGCCAAGGACATCAGTCCTCTGAGGCGCAAATATGATCAGCCGGCAACCACCGGTTGCTTTCTGATCTGGAATTTTCGCAGTTTCTTTGTGGCTCTCCCCCTCCCTACCCTCCCCCGTATGACGGGGGAGGAGGAAGAGGCGTCGTCCCTTTAGCTATTCCGCCGCGATCTGCTGCTTGACGAACTTCTTGGCGTCGAAGTCGTCGGCGACCTTCATGTCGTTGGCGATCAGCTGCTCGACGTCGATCTCGGCGTAGCCCATCACGCCCATGTCGCCCAGCGCCTTCTGGACCTTGGGTCCGAACAGGCCGATCTCCTTCAGGATGGGCACGATGCGGGTGAACAGGCGGCTGCGGAACTGCTGCATGGCGCCCGAATGGTAGGCGTGCTCCAGCATCTCCTTCACCGGCAGGCCCGAGCGCATCCAGACCTCGGCCTGGTTGAAGCGGTCGCGCATGAAGTAGAGCGCCTCGACGGTGAACTCCTCGCGCTGGGCGCGCTCGGCGTCGGTGAGGTGCGGATAGTACTCGCGCAGCGCCATGCGGCCGAAGGTGACGTGGCGCGCCTCGTCCTGCATGACGTAGGCGTTCACCGCGGCGGCGAGGTTGTTCTTGGCGCTGTCACGGATGCGCTGGAAGGCAGCCAGTGCCAGGCCCTCGATCAGCACCTGCATGCCGAGATAGGTCATGTCCCAGCGCCGATCGTTCAGCGTCTGCTCGAGCAGGTTCTTCAGCGAATCGGTAATCGGATAAGCCGCCTTGAACTTCTCGTGGATCAGCCGCTTGTAGCTCTCGACGTGCCGCGCCTCGTCCATCACCTGGGTGGCGGCGTAGAACTTGGCGTTCATGTCGGGCACGGTATTGACGATCTTGGCGGTGGCGATCAGCGCGCCCTGCTCGCCATGCATGAACTGGCAGATCGAATGGCACTGCAGGTTGAAGCGCAGCCAGTTGCGCTCTTTTTCCGTCATCTTGTTCCAGAACGGCGTGCCGTAGATCGGGATGGATTCATCGGCCATCCCCATCGGGTTCTCCTCGAACAGCTCCTGCGACCAGTCGATGCGAGTCGAGGTGTCCCACTGCTGCTGCTTGCCCTTTTCGTAGAGGTTCAGCAGGTCGGCCGACCCGTCCTCGTATTCCCAGTTGAAGGCGATCTCAGTGGCGCCGTCGAACTTCCAGTTCGTGACCTCGACAGGGAGCTGATAGATCTTCTGCGTCGTCATTGGCTCTTGCCTCCTGGCGGTTTACGCGGTCCCATCCCGAGACGGAGCGGCAAAGATGACGCTCCGTTCATTTTTCAGGCGGAACGTATCACAGTCTGCCAGGAGAGTCCCGCCTTCAATCCGCAGGGAATGTGAACGTAGGTTTATCGAATGTCGTACAACAAATTGCGCATCGCCAAGATCATTCAAGAGACGCCGGATGCGCGTTCTTTCGTCCTCGAAGTCCCTGCCGACCTCGCTGACAAGTATCGCTATCGTGCCGGCCAGTTCCTGACCTTCCGGGTCACTCATCCCGACGGCGCCTTCAACCGATGCTATTCGCTGTCGAGCGCGCCCGAGACCGACGGCCAGCCCAAGGTCACGGTGAAGCGCGTCACCGGCGGCAAGGGCTCCAACTGGTTCCACGACGCGCTGAAGGAAGGCGGCACGATCGAGGTGCTGCCGCCGGCCGGCCGCTTCGTGCTGGGCGACAGCGACCGCCCGCTGCTGCTGTTCGGCGGCGGCAGCGGCATCACGCCCATGATGTCACTGATCAAGTCGGCGCTGACGACCAGCAAGCGGCCGATGCGGCTGTTCTATGCCAATCGCGACAAGCCCTCGGTGATCTTCGACGCCGAGTTCGAGGCGCTGGCGAAGGCCCATCCGGGCCGGCTCGAGGTCATCCACCATCTCGATGCGACCCAGGGCATCACCAAGCCCGAGGAGATCGTGGCGGCCATGAAGGGCTTCGAGGCGGGCGACGCCTATCTCTGCGGCCCCGGCCCGTTCATGTCGCTGGTCGAGGAGACACTGTTCGAGCACGGCATGAGCCACGACCGTGTGCGCATCGAGCGCTTCGAGGCCTCGGGCAACGACGCCATCCCGATCGAGCCCGGCGAAGCGGGCGACGTCATCCCCGATCACATCACCATCCATCTCGAGGGCAAGGCCCACAAGGTCGCCTACAAGAAGGGCCTGACCATCCTCGAAGCAGCGCGGCAGGCCGGGCTCAATCCCTTGTCGTCGTGCGAGGAAGGCTTCTGCGCCTCGTGCGCGGCCAAGCGCATCAAGGGCAAGGTCCTGCTGGCCAAGAACGACATCTACACGCCCGACGACCTCGCCAATGACTGGATCCTGACCTGCCAGGGCCACTGCTTCGGCGCCGAGGTCGAGATCACCTACGACGTGGTGTAGCGGACGCGGGTGTCGTGGTCCGGCCGCAGATCCAGGCGACACTGCTGACGATCATCGCCGGCATCTCCGACGCGGTGGGCTACGTCACCATGGGTGGCGTGTTCGCCGCCAACATGACGGGCAACACCGTGCTGGCCGGCATCGCCGGCGCCGAAGGCCGCTACGTCGATGCGGGAAAGCATCTCGCGCCGCTGGTCGCCTTCTTCATCGGCGCCATGCTGGCCCGCCTGTTCCTGCGCCTCTGGCACCGGCCGGTGTTCCCGATCCTGCTCGAGGCGGCGATCATCGGCACCATGGGCTTCTTGCCGCTTGCCGCCGAGAGCGCCGTGCTGGTGCTGGCCTTCGCGATGGGCCTGCAGGCCTCGGCCATCACGACATTCGGCGGCGTGTCCGTCAGCACGGTGGTCGTGACCAGCACCCTCGCGCGCACCGCCGATGCTGCGCTCGACCATCTATGGCCAGCCGAGGCCGGCAAGCTGCCGGTGGTCGCCACGCCGCGCCTGCTGCTGCTGACCTGGGCGGGCTACCTGGTCGGCGCGGTCGCGGGCGGCCTGCTCCTGCACGCCTTCGCCTGGCCGCTGCTGGTGCCCGCGGTGCTGCTGGTGATCGTCGTCCTGCTCTGACGTCTTTGCCGGAAGCGCGCCACCCCAGTGGCGCTTCATTTCATGGTCTTCCAGACCGTCCGCATCCTGCGCGCTCATGAATCATGAGCGAACTGGAAGCTCGTGGTCGAGAAGATCATGAGCGGCACTGGAGTGCCGCGCTCCCGGCAAAGATCACATCGGCGGCGTGAGGCCGTCGCGGCCGTAGGAGACGCGTGCGCTCTGCAAGGAGCCGTCGGGCTGCGTCTGCGCCAGCACGAAGATCTTGATGCCGGGCTTCAGCTCGGCGCGATCCCCTGGCGCATAGGTCACGATGGCGGTCTTGGGTGTGACCAGCAGCTTCTTCTCGCCGTCCTTGTACTTCAGCATCAGCATCTGGCCGTCGACGCCGGCCACCGACGTCTCGACATTGGCATTGGTCATGGTGGACTGGGGGGCGCCATCCCACGGCCGATGGCCCTCGCCGGTCCCGCGCATGGCCTCCGGGAAGATATGAACCTCGATCGCCGACAGGCTGCCATCGGGTCCAGGCATTGCTGCGGAGCCGACGAACGTGCCGGGCTTGAGGTCGGCCAGCGTGGCCGGCACGATCGCCACGAACAGCGGCTTATCGCTGAGCGTGATCTTGAGATCCTCGCCGTCACGCGTCTTCACGTAGAGCGTCGAGCCGTCGACCTTCTCGATCGTGGCCCGCACGCGGCGCGTCTCCTGCGCCCAGGCCGGCATTGAGCAGATCGCAGCGGCAGTGAAAATCAAAAGCGCGCGTCGCAGCATGGCGTACTCCTTCGATGAGGACGCGAAGCTAGCGCATTGCGAGCCAGAGGCGGCATCAATCCATGGTGAGCACGCTGTCGTCCTGAGCGAAGCGAAGGACCTCATCGCCGCTTGCAGCCGGCATGAGATCCTTCGCTGCGCTCAGGATGACAAAAGGACGCGTGTCGACCACGCGAGCTACTCAGCAGCGATCGACTTCTCGACGAACGAGCTACTCAGCAGCGATCGACTTCTCGACGAACATCTTCCTGTCGAAGTCGTCGGCGACCTTGCCATCATTGGCGAGCTGCTCGGTGACGTCGATCGTGGCGTAGTCCATCACGCCCATCTCGGCGAAGGCCTTCTGCACGCGGGGGCCCCACAGACCGATATCCTTGACCGTGGGCACAACGCGGCTGAACAGGCGGCCGCGGAACGAATGCATCTGCTTGGAATTGTAGTGCAGCTCGTTCAGCACGTCGGCCGGCAAGCCGAGCCGCTCCCAGACTTCGCCGTTGTTGAAGCGGTCGCGCATGAAATAGAGCGCCTCGACCACGAACTGCTCGCGCTCGTCGCGCTCGGCATCCGACAGGTGCGGATAATATTCGCGCAGTGCCAGCCGCCCGAACGAGACGTGCCGCGCCTCGTCCTGCATGACATAGGCGTTGACCGCGCCGGCCAGCGTATTGCCTGCCTTGTCGCGGATCGACTGGAAGGCGGCGAGCGCCAGGCCTTCAATCAGCACCTGCATGCCGAGATAGGTCATGTCCCAGCGCCGGTCGCTCAGCGTCTGTTCGAGCAGGCTCTTGAGCGCGGGATTGATGGGATAGGCGAGGTCGAACTTCTCGTGCAGCAGGCGCTTGTAGGCCTCGACGTGACGCGCCTCATCCATCACCTGGGTGGCGGCATAGAACTTGGCGTTCATGTCGGGCACGGTGCTGACGATCTTGGCCGTCGCGATCAATGCGCCCTGCTCGCCATGCATGAACTGCGAGATCTGGTTGGCCTGCAGGTTGCGGCGCAGCCAGGCGCGCTCCTTGACCGTCATCTTGCGCCAGTAGTCGGTATCGTAGATGGTCAGCGCCTCGTCCTTGAGCTCCATCGGGTTCTCAGGATTGAGCTCGAGCGACCAGTCGAGCCGCGTGCTGGCGTCCCACTGCTGCTTCTTGCCCTTCTCATAGAGCTCCAGCAGCGCGTCGGAGCCGTCGTCGTATTCCCAGTTGAACTGGATCTCGGTGGCGCCGTCGAACTTCCACTCGGTGGTCTCGACGGGCAACGCGTAGATGCGCTCGGTGCTCATGTCGGCGGCGCCCTCCCGGGCGGTGTTCATTCGAGTTGCGAAAAAGATGACGCTTAGGTCACCTTTTGGCAAGCCCATCATCCTCATCCTGAGGAGGGCGCGCAACGCCCGTCTCGAGGATGGGCAACACCAAGACTGGCTCCCACCCTTCGAGACGCGCACTTCGTGCGCTCCGCAGGGTGAGGGGGTACTGCTCCGCCTAAGGCTGCAGCCGATAGCCGCCGCGGTCGGTGATCAGGATGGCGGCCGCCGCCGGATCGCGCTCGATCTTCTGGCGCAGGCGATAGATGTGCGTCTCGAGCGTGTGGGTGGTGACGCCGGCGTTGTAACCCCAGACCTCGTTCAACAGAACGTCGCGCGCCACCGGCCGGTCGCCGGCGCGGAACAGGTACTTCAGGATCGAGGCTTCCTTGTCGGTCAGCCGGATTTTCTTCTTGCCGCCCTTCTCCATCAGCATCTTGGCGGCGGGATGGAACTCGTAGGGACCGATGGTCATCACCGCATCCTCGCTGCGTTCGTGCTGGCGCAAATGGGCGCGCAGGCGGGCGAGCAGGACGTTGATGCGAAAAGGTTTCGTGACGTAGTCGTTGGCGCCCGATTCCAGGCCCAGGATCGTATCGGCATCGGAATCGGCCGCCGTCAGCATGATCACCGGCGAGCGCACGCCCTGGCGACGCATCAGCTTGCACAGCTCGCGGCCGTCCATGTCGGGCAGGCCGATGTCGAGCAGGATGGCGTCGTAGTGGGCGAGCTTGGCCTTCTCCATGCCCTCGGCCGCCGTGCCGACCTGGATGGTGGTGAAACCATCATACAGGTCGAGCTGCTCGGCGAGCACGGTGCGCAAGCCCTGGTCGTCATCGACCAGCAGGATCTTCTTGCCGCGATTGTTTACTGACATTCCGGTGCTACCTACTTGAGCGGCCTGCGATCGCATGGAACCGCTCGCGGTTCCATGCGATCGCAAACGCGCGTCCCCGACATCCTGATTTGCAAGGCCCAT
>JADHLS010000069.1 GCA_016780605.1 Reyranella sp. | reverse complement strand
CGTGCGCTGTATGGAAAGCCGCAGGTTCGCTCCCTGGTCGCCGACGCGGTCGGCATGGCCCTTCACGGTCACAGCGACGCCGCCCTGCTTGAAGGTTGCGGCGGCCTCGTTGATCTTCGCCTGCCCTTCAGGCGATATGCTCGATTGACCGGTGTCGAAGTACACGACGAACAACGACCTCACTGGCGTAGGCGGTGGCGAGCTGGCCGTCTGCGGCTGCTGTTGGCAGGCCGCCAGCAGCAGCAGCCCGGTCGCCGATGCGATCAGGAACTTCTTCAGCATATATTTCTCCCCCTCTGGATGTTGCCCCGGCAGCGGTGGTTGCGTAGGCGAGGACCAGGGCGTTCCCCGACGCCGAACCCCAATGGTACGGCAGCGGACCGTGCGCCGCAAAGGGAGCATCTCTGCTTAGGCGTCGCGAACGAATGTCATTCGCGACCACTACTTTTCAATTTCCGCCAGCAACTGCCCAGCCAATTGGCCAGTTGTACCCGCGCATTACGATTTCGGGGACGCTGGTACCAAGGTGTCATCGTGAGCATGCCTTCTGACAACATCGCGCATCATCATGCAGTTGATCTTGCTCGCGCTAGGCGTCTCGGCTGCGCGCCTCCGCCAGCCCTGCAAGCAATGGCGAGTCACCCCGTTCCGGTTGAAATGGCATACCCATGCCCGGTGAACGCGGCATGCCGCGATTCGTCAATGACCCAGAGGCCATCGCGTCGATAAGCCTGCGAGATACCGGTGCCGAATGCCCGCGAACTTGGCTGTCGATCGGCTTCGGCTCGAATGGGACTGGACGCGACCACGGCTAGCGCGCGGGCCGAACTCTATTCGGCCTTGATGCCCGCGAAGTTGATCACCTTCGCCCACTTCTCGGTGGCCTCCGAGATGATCGTGGCGAACTCCGCCGGCGTGCCGCCGACCACCGTGCCACCCAGCTCGACGATCCGGGCCTTGATCTTGGGATCGGCGAGGCCGGCATTGATCTCCTTGTTCAGCATATTGACGATCTCGACCGGCGTATTCTTGGGGGCGCCGATGCCGGCAAAACCGCTGGCCTCGTAGCCAGGCACAAACTCACCGACCGTCGGAAGGTCTGGGAACACGTCCAGGCGCTTCGCGGGCGTCACAGCGAGCGCGCGCAGCTTGCCAGCCTTGATCTGCTGGATCGCTTCGGACACCGGAGCGAAGATGATCTGCACGTGGCCGCTGATCAGATCGGCGACCGCAGGCGCGCCGCCCTTGTAGGGAACGTGGACCAGATTCACGCCGGTCATCATCTTGAAGAGTTCGCAAGCGATGTTTTGCGGCGTGCCCTGGCCGGCCGAGCCGTAGTTGATCTTGCCCGGGTTGGCCTTGGCGTAGGTGATGAACTCGGGAAGCGTCGTCGCGGGGACCGATGGATTGACCACGACGACGTAAGCCAACCGCGCAACATAGACGACCGGTGCTATGTCCCGGCTGAAGTCGAAAGGCAGATTGCTGTATAGCGCGCTATTGATCGCATTGGGCGTCACGACCTGCAGCAGCGTGTAGCCGTCGGGGGCTGCCTTGGCGACCGTGTCGGTGCCGATGTTGCCGCTGGCGCCGGGCTTGTTCTCGACGATGAATTGCTGGCCGAGGCGCTCAGTCAGCCATTCGCCCATCAGGCGGGCCTGGATGTCGGTCGCCCCGCCGGCGGGAAAGCCGACAATGATGCGCACCGGCCGGGACGACGGCCAGGCTTGCGCCTGCGCGACGCGGGATAGAGCGGGCGACGCGGCGGCAGCCGCGGCGAGATTCATGAATATGCGGCGGCGAAATTGCACGATGCTCCCTCCCAAGCCTGCGCCACGTCGTGGAGTTCAATCCATCTGGGCGCGCTGCAGGTGGAACTACACCGGTCTTGCGAGAAGCCGTCAACGCTACTCGCGCGTCACCTGCCGGAACGGGGTTCCGGTCGAAGCGGATGACGGCATTGCGGGCAGC
Organism: Reyranella sp.; assembly: GCA_016780605.1. Taxonomy (GTDB): domain Bacteria; phylum Pseudomonadota; class Alphaproteobacteria; order Reyranellales; family Reyranellaceae; genus Reyranella. Next base: position 10,061 of record JADHLS010000069.1, on the reverse strand, counting down.
GATGCCCGACCCCACGAGCCCTGGCGGCCTCTCTACGGTGCGAAAAAACTCGCGAGAACGAAAATGGGTCGAGTAGACATTAGTTATTGACTAATTATAGTACGTACGTTATTAAAGGATGTCGTTCGTGCCGCCTCGCTTCAGGCGTCCGTTCTATGCATCGTCGATCCGATACTGTCGCGCGCGGCAGACACCGCACCCGCCCGTCCGGCTGCGCGCCAAAAACCGGTTGCGAAACTTGCGTAACTATCCGAATTCAGCGTCCACCCAACCAATGGTGGACGGCTTTCAGGGACCAACAAGAGAAGTCGCGCGGAAACCTCGGAAACCTCGCAACCCCCCAGCACCGTTGATAGCAGTGCTGGCATCTCCGCTGCTGCCGAGCCGCGCGCAATGTCGTTCGAGTCCCCATTCGGCGGACTCGACGCAGCCAATGCGAACTCGAGAAGAGGCAGCGGCAGCAAAGGCTTGCGGGCGCTTGCAGAGACTCGCGGCGAACGCGATCCTGTTTGCGAGACAGCTGGTCAAAAACCCTATGCAGAGCGACTAGGTCGTGGGCAGCCACGCGCCGGCAACGATCATCGCCTCGTCTTCTGCGTTCTCCGGCCAGGGCGGCATCGTGATGGCGACCGCGGCCAGCGGCTCCTGGCCCTGCGCGCGAAACTGAAAGCGGGTGCCGAGCGGTATCGTCAGGCAAACGCCGGGATGGAGATCGACGACGGCCTCCTGGCCATCCTGTTGCCGCCACATCTGCCCCCGACCGGACACGACGTACCAGATCTCCTCGACGGTGCGATGCACGACCGCCTTCGATGTCTGGCCCGGCGCCAGCTCGAAATGAGCCATGCTGCCGCCGTCGAGCTTCAGCAGGATCCTGACATCCGATCCGTCGGGCGCCACGACGTCGCGCTGCGCGGGCAGGCGCTTGGAGGCAAAGGCCGGCATTCAGTAGACGGACTCGAGGATTGGCACGATCTCCTGCGCGCCCTGGATCGGCCGCGGGTTGCTGAAGGTCCAGTCGTCCTTCATGCAGTTGGTGGCGATGCGCTGCAGGTCGTCGCGCTTGACGCCGACGTCGCGCAGGCGACGCGGCAGGCCGAGGCCCGCGATGAAGCGGTCCAGCACTTCGGACGCCGGCTGGCCGGCGGCGCCCAGCGCGGCGCTGATCTCGGCCTGGCGGTCGGCATTGACCTCGGCGTTGAAGGCCAGCACCGCGGGAAGCATCACGCAGGATGTATAGCCGTGCGGCACGCCGGCGCTGCCACCCAGCACATGGCCGATGGCGTGGCTCGCGCCCATGCGCGTGCCGGTGACGATGGCGGTCATGGAGATCCAGGCGCCGATCTGGCAGTCGAGTCGGGCGGCGAGGTCGGCGGGATCGCGCTTCACCGCGGGCAGGCCGCGGCCCAGCAGGCGCAGACCCTGCAACGCCGTCGAATCGGTATAGGCGTTGCCGTCGATCGAGCAGTAGGTCTCGACGGCGTGGTCGACCGCGCGGATGCCCGTCGAGAGCCACAGCCATTCGGGCGTGTGTTGCGTGATCGCGGGATCGAACACCACCACCAGCGGGATGAGGCCGGGGTGGATATAGGCCTGCTTCAATCGCAGCCGCGGCTCGGTGACGCCGGCGCGCGCATTGAATTCGCCGCCGCTCAAGGTCGTCGGCACACAGATCTGGCGCACCCGCGGCGCGCGGTACTGCGGGAAGCTGCGCTTGCCCGTCACCTCGTCGACCACCGTGCGAAAGGGCTCCAGGCCATCGGGCTCGCGGATGTCGTGCTCCAGGCAAATCGTCACCGCCTTGCCGCCGTCGGTCGTCGAGCCGCCGCCGACGCTGACCAGCAGGTCGCAACCGGCCTCGCGCGCCTTGTTGGCACAGGCGACGACCGCATCGCGCGGGCTGTGGGCCGGCATGTCGTCGTGCGTGCCGGCGTAGCGCGGGCCCAGGGCGGCGGCGATCTGCCGAACCGCATCGGTTTTGCGGCTGAGCGTGGTCCCGGCCAGGATGAACACGCGCTTGGCGCCGAGCCGCTCAGCTGCCTCGGCCACGGCCTCGGCCGCCGGTCGGCCGAACACGACGCGTTCCATTCCCGTGAAGACGATCTCGCCCGCTCGCATGGGCTCAGACGCTATCACAATGTGCGCAAACGCACAGCGCGGACCGGTGCCCCGCCTTATCGTCATCGTGGAGTTGCCGTCGCCTTATTTGGAGCCGCTTGGTGCTGTACGATCCTCACGCGGAGCAGATCGCTGTCGCTATCGGCCAACTCGGTGTCTGGCAGACGGTGGCCATCGTGAAGAGCATCGCGCTTATTCTTGTCATTGCGTCGCTTGCCGTGCCGTTGTCGGCGCGAGCGCAGTCGGACGACCAGGCTTACTGCGCCCAGCTGAGCGAATTCTATCGTCGCTATGTTCAGAACGCGCCAGGCCGCCGCGGCGACGTCGAGGCGTCGGTGGCGCTTGAGGACTGCAGCAAGGGCAAGACCGCGGCCGCCATTCCGGTGCTGGAGAAGAAGCTGCGCGCCGCCAACATCACGCCGCCCGGCGGCGGTGAATTCAAACCGTAACGTTGGTCAGTCGTATTGCTTCAGGCGATAGTTATCCATCACCCACTTGAGCGTCGAGCCGTATTGCGGATCGGTGGCGTAGACGCCTGTCAGCGCGTCGGCAAAGCGGTCGGGATCGTTCGCGACCTCCATCGCTGTGCGGTAGGGCGAGCCAGTCGACAGCAACTTGCCATGCACCTCAAAAGCCTCGGACAGACTGGCGAAGCGCCGGAAGCGGGCCGTCATGGTGACGACCTTGCCGTCGATCACCTCGCGCGTCTCGCTTTCCACCGCGGGCTGCGATTCCAGCGCCTTGATGCCGAAGGGGTTGTTGCTGTCGGGCGGCATCGCCGCCCCCCAGGCGCTCTCGACGATCCATTGCGCGAGGGTGACCGACGCGGCGATGCCATAGCGCTTCTGCGAGGCCTTGGCCGCGTCGATGATCTCGGGCGGGACGATGCCGACATGGCCGTACCGCGGCGGTGGCGGCGCCTCCTTGGTGACCAGCGGGCGGGCTGCGAGGGCGTAATAGGTCGGGCTTCCCGGCGCGACATACCCGGTCGGCGGATTCATGTTCATCATGACTGCCTGAAACGCCTTGATGGCCAGGATCGTGCCCGGGTCCATGGTCCCGGTGACGGGCACGTCGGTGTGGGGTTTCGGCAGCCGCTTGTTCAGCAGCGACTGGATGACGAACACGTCGCCCGGCCCGTTGACGGCGTCCTGCCCGACCGAGGTGAAGATGGGCGGCGCGACGCTACCCGTCTCATCTGTGCTCAGGATCGTCTGAGAGGGGGCAAGGCACATGGGGCGGACAGGATGGCCACCGCCCGCGCGGTCCGTCAACGGGTGTCAACAGGCCCTGCCAAAGCCCTGAAATCCAATTGCGATTGCCCTGCCGTGGCTTCCCCTACTAATATTTCGGGGATGGGGGACGGCCGGCCGGACGACATTGTCGGAGGGTCCTCCGCCGCTCGCCTCCCGTCACAGGAGTGCGCCCTCACGTGACCCTCAAGCTCGTCATGATCCGCTGTCCCGACAACGTGGCGCTGGAAAGGCGCGAGGTCAGTGGGGGCGAATTCTCGATCGGTCGGGGGCCGGACAACCAGTGGGTGGTTGCCGATCCGGATCGCCACCTGTCGAAGAGGCATTGCCGCTTCGTCTACGCCGTCGGCGAATGGGAACTGCACGACCTCAGCACCAACGGGACGTTCGTCAACGAGCTGAGCGATCCGATCGGCAAGGGCGCCTCGCAGAAGATGCGCCATGGCGACCGCGTCAAGTTCGGCCCGTACGAGCTCGAGGTGATCATCGACGAGGCCGATGAGGCGGGCGATCCGTTCCCGCCGGCGCGGCGTCACAGCAGCGTCGAGATGCCCGAGGCATCGTCGATCCTGGAGGCGCCGCATTCGCCGATCCTGCCGCCGGACTTCGACCCGCTCGCTGCCAATCCCGAGCCGTTCGCCGGGCCGACCGAGCCGGATCACGTTCCGATATTGCAGAGCGCGTTCCGTCCGCCGAGAGCCACCGCCGTCATTCCCGACGACTGGGACGTCGACTTGCCCGCGGTCACGCCGCGCAAGCCGCCTGAGCCGCAGCAGCCGCCACCACCCGAGGCACTCCCTGAGCGGCCCAAGAGCAAGACCAGGGAGAGTGACCGGCCGACGCGGGCCGAGCAGGCGCCCGATAACGATGTGGCGAGCGCGGCCGAGGCCTTCCTGCGCGGCACCGGCCTTACCGACGTAAAGCTCGCCGATGCCGAGAAGACGTTCGAACGTATCGGTGCTGCCGTGCGCCAGACGGTGGCGGGCCTTCGCCAGACCCTGATGGCGCGCGCCAGCATCAAGGACGAGTTCCGCATCGAACAGACGATGATTCGGCCAACGGGCAACAATCCGCTGAAATTCTCCCTCGATGACGACGATGCGCTCGCCACGCTTCTTGGGGTGGGCCGGCGCGGCGGCATGGCCCCAGAGGAAGCCATCGCGGAAGCGTTCGACGATCTGCGTATGCATGAGCTTGCGACCATATCGGCGATGCAGGCGGCCGTGCGCGTGCTGCTCGCCCAGTTCGAGCCCGAGGCGCTCGAGCACAAGATCGGGAGTGGTGGATTCGAGATCCATCCGGCGCAGAAGAAGGCGAGGGCATGGGATGCCTTCGTGGGCCAGCATCGAAGGATCACGCAGGCGCTGTCCGATGATTTCGACAGCGCTTTCGGCAAGGCCTTCGCGCGCGCCTACGAGGAGGCGATCGAGAAGCTCAACGCCGACAGGGGGAAGACATGATCGGCCGGCGCTTTCTTCTGGCGGCACCGGCCATCGTGCTGGTCGAAGGCTGCGGCGGCCCGCCGCCTCCCGCAGTGGTCGATCTCACGATCAAGGCCAACCCGGATATCAATCCGAATCCGGCCGGAACACCGGTATCGGTTGCGGTGCGTCTCTTTTCGCTGACCGCCGGCGGGCGCTTTGCGTCAGCCGACGTCTATTCGCTGATGCAACGGGAGGCCCAGGTGCTTGGAACGGAGAGTACGGGGTCCGAGGAGGTCGTCGTACGTCCCGGTGAGACCCGGAAGGTCACCCTGTCGCCGAAGCCCGGCACACGATTGCTCGGCGTCGCGGTCCTGTTCCGGGCCATCGACGGCGCGCAATGGCGTGCAAGCGCGCCGATTGCCGAAAGCGGGCTCACGAGGCTGGTGCTCACGCTCAGCGGCAACCAGGCCACGCTGGTATCGGCATGACCTGGTCCAACCGCGTCCTCTGGCTCGAGGGCATGTTCCTGCGGGCGCAACATTTCCAGCAGCAGGACCGCTGGCTCGAGGCGTTGGTGCGCGACCGCACGGCGTCGCTGCGCCCGCACGGATGGGGACTGACCGAAGGCGCGATCAACCGCAATCTGCTGGCGACGGGACAGTTCGCGCTGGCCAACGCCAGCGGCGTTTTCGAGGACGGCACGCCTTTCTCCCTGCCGGGCGAGACCGACCAGCCGGTGCCGCTCGACCTGCAGGAGACCACGCGCAACGCCATCGTCTATCTGGTGCTGCCGATGCGCCAGGCAGGATCGGTGGAAGTCTCGGCCAACGGATCTGCGGAAGGGCGCTACGAGCAGAAGCCGTTCGAAGCCTACGACACCCACTCGGGCTCGCCCCAGCCGGCCGAGGTGCAGGTCGGACGCCTGCGCCTGCGCTACATGCTGGAGACGGAGAATCGCGCCGGTTACCACGGCATCGGGGTGGCGCGCGTGCTCGAGGTCGGCGCCGACCGCAAGGTGGTGCTGGACGATCAGTGGATTCCGCCCTGTCTCGCGTGCTCGGCGGCGCCGCCGCTGACCGGGCTGCTCGCCGAGCTCGCCGGCCTGCTGAACCAGCGCGGCGAGGCGTTGGCGGCGCGCCTGACCGCGCCGGGCTCACGCGGCGTGGCGGATGTCTCGGACTTCCTGCTGCTGCAGTCCGTCAACCGAGCCCAGAAGCTGATGGCCCATTGGGCGAGCGACGGCAGTATCCATCCGGTCGATCTCTACGCCGCCCTGGTGCAGATGGCGGGTGATTTCGCCACCTTCACCGAGGGCAGTCGCCGGCCGTCCGACTATCCGCCCTATCGGCACGCCGACCTGCAGCGCAGCTTCGCGCCGGTCGTCGCCGATCTGCGCCGCTCGCTCTCGGCCGTGATCGAGCAGACCGCGGTGCAGATCCAGCTGCAGCAGCGGGCCTACGGCGTGAGGGTCGGGCCCATCATCGATCGCGGCATCCTGCGCTCGTCCAGTTTCGTGCTGGCCGTGCAGGCCGACGTGCCGACCGAAACCATGCGCCGGCTCTTCCCGTCCCAGGTCAAGATCGGAGCGGTCGAGCATATCCGCGAGCTGGTGAACGTCGCCCTGCCGGGCATCGCCGTGCGGCCATTGCCGGTCGCCCCAAGGCAACTGCCGTTCTACGCTGGCGCCACCTATTTCGAGCTGGATCGCAACTCGGCGCACTGGAAGGAGCTGCAATCCTCCGGCGGCTTTGCGATCCATCTGTCCGGGGAGTTCCCCAATCTCAGCATCGAGCTCTGGGCGATCCGCGGCTGATGCCGCTGTGAGAGGCGGGTATGAGCGACAATCCTTTCGCCGAGCCTGAGGACGACAACCGCACGGTCATTCGTCCCACGCCTGGCCGGCGCCGTGCGCAAGCCCAGCAGCCGGCCGCCGGCGGTCCGGCAACGGTGGTGCCGGCCGAACGGCCTGCCGCGCGCCCCTCTGCCGCCGCCGTTGCCGAGGGGACGGAAGATCTGGTGGTCGGTCCCGATGTCCTGGCGGCCGCGGCAGCGCCGCTGCTGCAGCTCATGGCCCGGCTGCGCAACACCGCCAACCCGCCGGACTCGGGCGATCTCTATCAACGCACGGTCCGCCAGATAAAGCTCTTCGAGGAGGAGGCGCGCGACAAGGGCGTGCCGATGGAGCAGCTGCGCCCGGCGCACTACGCGCTCTGCGCCAGCCTCGACGACATCGTGCTCAACACGCCGTGGGGCAACAGCGGATCCTGGCACGAGCGATCGCTGGTCTCGACCTTCCACCAAGAAGTGCGCAGCGGCGAGCGTTTCTTCGATGTGCTGAAGCAGATGTGCGCCAACCCTGGTCGGTTCCTGCCGGTCATCAAGTTGATGTATCTCTGCCTGTCGCTGGGCTTCATCGGCCAGTACCGCCTGTCGCGCCGCGGGCTCGGCGACATCAATCGCATTCGCGAGGAAACCTACGCCATCATCGTCCGCCAGCAGAAGGCGGCCGAGCCGGACTTGGCACCGCATACCAAGGGTGTGAACGCTCCCTACCGGCCTGTACGATTCATCGTGCCCGTTTGGGTCGTTGCGGTGGTGGGTCTCGGCATCGTCGGCGCCCTGTTTCTCTGGTTTTCCATTTCGCTCAACTCGAGCTCCGACAGCGTCTACGCCCGCCTGCAAGGCGCGCCGCCCGAGCGCATGCCCACCATCACGCGCACACCGATACTCGAGCCCCAGCCCGTCGTGGCGGTGGCGCCGCCGCCGCCCGAGCCGTCGTCGCTCGACAAGCTGCGGACATTCCTCAAGCCTGAAATCGACCAGGGACTTGTGGAGGTACTGGGCACGCCGGCCCAGCCGCTGGTGCGCATCACCGGGCGCGGCATGTTCGCGTCGGGCAGCGCCACGCTGACGCCGAGCTTCAAGCCGCTGCTGGATCGCATCGGGCTCGCGCTGAAGGAGGAGAATGGCCCGGTGCGGGTCATCGGCTACACCGACGATCAGCCCATCCGCACCATCGCCTTTCCATCCAACTTCCAGCTCTCCACCGCGCGTGCGCAGGCGGCGAGCACGATCATCGCGGCCAGCATTGGCGACCCGACGCGCCTGACCGTTGAGGGTCGAGCGGAAGCGGATCCGATCGCGCCCAACACCACACCGGAGGGGCGCGAACGGAACCGCCGGATCGAAGTCGTCCTCAATCGGCAGGGTGGCTAGCCATGAGTGCGATGTTGCGCTTCCTCCTCTCGCGCTGGTTCCTGAGCTTCATCGGCGTCGCGATCCTGGCGCTGCTGGTCTGGTTCTTCGGGCCGCTGCTGGCTTTCCTCGAAGGCTGGGTGGCGCGGCTGGTCGTGATCGTGGTGCTGGCCTTGCTGTGGGCCGCGACGAACCTGGCGCTCGATTACTTTCGTCGTCGTCGGGATCAGAAGCTCGAGAGCGGCGTCGCCGAGAAGGCTGTCGAGGCCGACGACGGTACGGGCGAGGAAGCGGCCGCCCTGCGCGAGCGCATGGCGACGGCGCTGTCGCTCCTGCGCCGGGCCCGCGGCACGCGCGGGTATCTCTACGAACAGCCCTGGTACGTGATCATCGGTCCGCCGGGCGCCGGCAAGACCACGGCGCTGCTGAACAGCGGCCTGAAGTTTCCGCTGGCCTCCGAGATGGGGCAGGGCGCCGTAGCAGGCGTCGGCGGCACCCGGCTGTGCGACTGGTGGTTCACCGAGAACGCCGTCCTGATCGATACCGCCGGCCGCTACACGACCCAGGATTCCAACGCCGCCGTCGATCGCGCTGGATGGGATGCTTTCCTCGACATGCTGCGCAAGACCCGTCCGCGTCAGCCTCTCAATGGCGTCATCATCGCGATCTCGCTTAGTGACATCTCCAATGCGCCGGCGGACGAACGCGTGGCCCATGCCCGTGCGATCCGCCGGCGGGTCAAGGAGCTCGAAGAACGCCTCAGCATTCGCCTGCCGGTCTATGCGCTGTTCACCAAGGCCGATCTCGTGTCGGGCTTCACCGAGTTCTTCGACGACCTCGACCGCGACCGGCGCGAGCAGGTGTGGGGCACGACCTTCCCCTACGGCAAGGGCGCACCCGATCCGGTCAGCCGCTTCCCGGAGGAGCTCCAGCTTCTGGTCGACAGTCTCAACGACCGATTGTTCGACCGCCTGCAGGCGGAGCAGAGCCCGGAGCGTCGGGCGCTGATCGCAGGATTCCCGACGCAGATCGCGACGCTCGGCCAGCCTCTGCAGGCCTTTCTCACCGAAGCCTTTGGCGGTTCGCGGCTCGACCCCGCGCCGCTGCTGCGCGGGGTCTATTTCGCCTCGGGCACGCAGGAGGGCACGCCGATCGACCGCCTGACCGGCGTCATGGTGCGTGCCTTCGGCCTTGACCAACGCCGCGCCGCCGCCCTGAAGCCGGTGAAGGGTCGCAGCTACTTCCTGGGGCGGCTGATCTCGCAAGTGATCTTCGGCGAGGCCATGCTGGTGAGCGAGCCGCCGACGGCGCGCGCCCGGCGGCTTGTCATGCGGTCGGCGGCCTATGCCATCGTCGCCCTGCTGACACTGGGTGCGGTCGGCTGGCTGATCGCGAGCCGGTCGGCCGGCCAACGCGAGGTCGAGCAGATGACCGCGGCGTTGGACGCCTACGAGCAACTGGCCAAGGACACCACCTTCGACCCGGTGAACGATTCCGATCTGCCGCGCCTGCTGCCTCTCCTCGATGCGGCGCGCGATTTGTCGGCCACCGCCAAGCGCGGCGGCACCTTGCTGGCAGGGTTCGACCTGTCGCAGTCGGCGAAGCTGCGCAGCGGTGCGGAATCGGTCTACCGACACGCGCTGGGCTACGCGCTGCTGCCCCGCTTGGTGTGGCGTCTGGAATCCCAGATGCGCGGCTACTTCACCCAGCCCGACTTCCTGTATGAGGCGACGCGCGTTTACCTGATGCTGGGCGGTCAGGGGCCGCTCGATCCCTCCCTGGTCAAGGAGTGGATGACCTACGACTGGCAGGCCCAGTATTCCGGCCCCGGCAATCTTGCGGTGGTCGCCGGCCTGCAAAGCCATCTGGATGCTCTGCTGGCGCATCCCCTGCCGGCGGTGAGCCTCGACGATTCCCTGATCGCCAAGGCGCGCACCACGTTCAGCCGCGTGCCGCTGGCCGCTCGCGCCTATTCGCGCATCAAGCCGTCAGCCGCCGCTCAGCAACTGCCGCCATGGAGGCCAAGCGACGCGGTTGGCCGGGCAGGGGGCAGCGTCTTCACCCGGGCCTC
>JADHLS010000068.1 GCA_016780605.1 Reyranella sp. | reverse complement strand
CGCGCTCCCGGCAATGAATCATCACCGCCCCGCCGCATACCCCTGCATGCCGCGCGGGTTGGCGGCGGCCTTGCGCCAGGGATCCTCCCGGCGGGCGGCGGTCAGGCGGCCCTCGGACCAGTCGTCGTTCATCTCGACCTCATGGCCGCGCTTACGCAATTCCTGGACCGTTTCCTTGGGGATGCGGCCTTCCAGCACCAGCACGCCCGGCCGGGCGGTGCGTGGCCAGAACGAGGAGGGGAAGTGCTCGCTGTGCCAGGCGGGCGCGTCGATCGCCTCCTGCAGGTTCATGCCGCAATGGACATGGCGCAGGAACATCTGGGTGATCCACTGCTCCTGCTGGTCGCCGCCGGGCGAGCCCCAGACCATGTACGGCTCGCCGTCGCGATGGGCGAGGGTGGGCGTCAGCGTCGTGCGCGGCCGCTTGCCCGGAGCCAGCGACGAGGGCTGGCCTTCCTCGAGCCACATGATCTGGCCGCGCGTGCTGATCGGGAAGCCGAGCTCGGGCACGACCGGCGAGCCGTGCAGCCAGCCGCCCGACGGCGTCGCCGAGACCATGTTGCCGTCCTTGTCGACGATGTCGAAATGCACCGTGTCGCCGCTCATCTGGCCCATGCGGCCCACGGTCGGCTCGCCGGCACCGCTCGCCGCGACCGCGGCGCGCTGACCGTCGGCCTTGCGCAGGCGGATGACGCCGCCATAGCCCTCGACCTTGCCCGGCCGCTGCTCGAGCGAGGCCCTGGTCGGGTCGATCAGCTTGCGCCGATCGGCATTGTAGGCGTCGGACAGCAGCGTCTGCAGCGGCACGTCGACGAACTTGGGATCGCCGTAGAAGGCCTCACGGTCGGCGAAGGCGAGCTTGCTCGCCTCGACGACGGTATGGATGAAATCCGCGCTCGTCGGGTCTGCGCCGTCGAGGTTGAAGCCCTTCAGCAGCGCCAGCTGCTGAAGCGTGACCGGGCTCTGCGCCCATGGGCCTGCCTTGCACACCGTGTAGCGGCCGTAATCGTAGGTCGCCGGCTCCTCGACCGTGGCCTGCCACTTCGCCATGTCCTCGCCGCGCAGCAGGCCCTTGTTGCGCTGGCCCGAGACATCCATCAGCTCCTCGTGAGCGTAGAAGCGGTCAATCGCCTCGGCGACGAAGCCCTGGCTCCAGACCTTGCGCGCGCGCTCGAGCACCGCCTCGCGGCTGCCGCCGCCGGCCTCGGCTTCCTTGATGATGCGGAGATAGGTGCTGCCGGCGGCCGGGTTGCGGAACAGCTCGGCGGGCTTCGGCACCTTGTTGCCCGGCAGGTAGACGGCGGCCGAGGTCGGCCAGTTGTCGCGGAAATTCTCCCGCACCGTGGCGATCGTCGCCGAGGCGCGTTCGACCAGGGGGTAGCCGTTCATGTAGTAGCCGATGGCCGGCGCCAGCACCTCGCCGAGCGACATAGTGCCGTAGTCGCGCAGCATCAGCATGTAGGCATCGAAGGTGCCGGGCACGGCGGCGGGCAGCAGGCCGGTGCCGGGAATGAGATCGAGGCCGAGGCCCTTGAAGTGGGCGATGGTGGCCTTGGCCGGCATCACGCCCTGGCCGCACATCACCTCGGTCTTGCCCTTCTTCACGGCATGGAAGATCAGCGGCACGTCGCCGCCCGGGCCGTTGAGATGCGGCTCGACCACCTGCAGGGTGAAGGCGGTGGCGACAGCGGCGTCGAAGGCATTGCCGCCGCGCTCAAGGATGCCCATGCCGACCGCGGTGGCGATCCAGTGCGTGGACGCGACCACGCCGAAGGTGCCGACGATCTCGGGACGGGTGGTGAACGGGTTCGGATTGATGAGTTTCACGGGGCCGGCCTCCTCGGACGCTGGAAGCCGCAGACCTTAAGCCCGACGGGTCGGGACGGCTAGGGGGCCGAACCGCAAGTCGACCGGCGTTTGCTACCTACCGACGCTGACGATGCTGGTGCCTGGAGGCAGGGTTCCGGACAGCGTTGTGCCGGTGGCCGCGGTAATCGTTACACCGGAAATCGTGAAGGTTGACGTCGGCACCTTGGCCAGAACAGCTGGCGCCTTGGCTGGAACAGTCGGTGGCGTAGAGGCCGGAGGGGCAGGAAGAGGTGCTGGTAACGCCACGGGAGTGACCGCAATCGGCGCCGGCGACGGGCTCACGTGTGGTTGGATGGCCTGGGTGACCTGCGTCTGCTGGATCGGTAACTGGGAGAGCACGGCCGCGTTGTAATTCGCTGCCGCAGTCGCAGGTACTCGCGGTAGCAGGGAACCGGGATTGTCCGCTGCGAAGCTCGAGAATCGCTGATCGGCAGGCTTTGCCACCGACCGCGATGTGGGTGACCGGTCAAGTGCCTGAAAGGCGCCGAGTTGACCTGACGCCAGCAGCGTCGGCCGAGAAGGCGCTCCATTACCTGCAATGCTGATCTGCGAGCCCGCGCGGGTCGCGGTCTCGGTGATGCCTGCACCGGTGACGCGCATGGCGTTGCCGGCAAGGAAGCTCGCCCTGGTTTCGCCTGATCCCACAGAAACAGCCGCAATGCCGCCGCGGATCGCGACCTTGCCGGACGGCGTCCTGATCTCGACGTCGTTGGTCTTGCTGATCGCGCCGCCGACGAAACGGACGGTGCCCTGCTCGACGTTGAGCGTCAGCGCGCCCTTCTTGCTCGCTGCGTCGTAGGCATAGTTGTCGATCGTCACTGTGCTGCCAGGACCGACCGTCACTGCCGAGCCATCGACGAAGATCAGATGAGCGTGTCCATCGGCAGTGGTTGTGATCCGCTGGCCGACCTGCACCTTGCCGTCCTGCCGCGTCGGGCCGCCGTCGGTCGTGGAGATCACGCCAATCTGCGCCGAGGCCGGGACAGCCAAACATGCGCCCAGCACCAGAACCGCCAACGACGTCGCCACACGGTTCGCGAGTATTTCCAGCATCGATATCTCCCGATGCCGATCTTACTCGCGGTTGCGGTCTCGATGTAAAGTGAAATTGCTACGACAGGCGCATCCAGGCCGGGATTTCGGGGATCACCTGGGCGCCGTCAGCGACGAGCTTGTCGCTGCCGCGGGCGGCCTCGGTTTGCAGCAGGGCGAGTGCGCGTTGGCCGGCTCCCGAGCGTAGTTCCCCCACTTCCTGGTCGTCCTTGAAGATCGCGGTCCCCGACGCCGGCAATGCCCCTTCAATGCGAACGGGAAAAAGCCGCTTGCGGATCAGGGCGCGGTACTTGGTGCGGGCGGTCAGCTCCTGGCCCATGTAGCAGCCCTTCTGCCAGTCGACGCCGTTCAGCTCGTCGAAGCCGTTCTCCAGCAACAGCGCCTTCTCGACGACGAGGTCGCGGCTACCGTCGGGGACGCCGAGCGACAGGCGCAGCTCGTCGTAGGACTGCAGCGGGGCCGCCGAGAAGCCCTTGGCCTGCAGCAGGCCCGCGGCCGTTCCCGTCGGGGCGATGACGCGGATGCCAAGCTCGCCAAGACGCGGATCGGGGAAAGCGACGGCGCCGTCGAGCGGCAGGACGGCGGCCGCGTCGGGGCCGTAGGCGACGGCGACCTCGAGGCTCGCGCTGCGATCCTCGACGGTCACCTTGGAGCGAAGCTTGTAGAGCGAAAGCTTCTTGGTGAGTGCCGCGGCTCGCTCGCGCTCGGTCTCGAGCAGGAGCGTATCGTGGCCGCCGTCGGCCACGAACATGTCGTTGAGGAACCGACCCTGCGGGGTCAGCAACGCCGCCCAGATGGCCCGGCCGGACGCCACCTTGGTCGTGTCGTTGGAGATCAGGCCCTGCAGGAACTCGACACGGTCGGGACCGCCAATGGCGATCACGCTGCGATGCGGACTGAGACTGAACTGGCGCGCGCTCATCGCCCGAAGATGTGGGGGCGGGCGCCCGCCTTGGCAAGCTCTAGGCGCCGTCGGCCTTGATGCCAAGCTGCTGGATGAGCTTGCCCAGCCGCTCGTGCTCGGCCTTGAGCGTAGCCTCGGTCTCGGCCGGGCTGAGGGGCATGGGCTCGATGTAGGCCGCCGCCAGGCGCAGCTTCGTCTCCGGATCGGCCTGGGCGGCCAGCATCGCCTTGCTGATGCGATCGAGGATCGCGTCGGGCAGGGTGCGCTGGCCATAGAGCGGCAGCATGGAGCGCACTTCGGTATCGCCCGCACCCTGCTCGGCCATGGTGGCCACGTCGGGCAACTCGGCGAGCCGCCTGGGGCCGACCAGCGCGATCGCCTTCAACCTGCCCGCCTTGACGTGCTGCATGACCAGCGTCGTGCTCACCATGGCGAGGTCGAGCCGACCTGCCAGCAGGTCATGCACGCCGGGCGGCAGGCCCTTGTAGCTGATCGATGTGATGTCGAGCCCATATTTGATCTTGAGCAGCTCGGGCAGCAGATGCGTGCCGGTGCCGTTGCCCGAGTTGAGATAGTTGAGCTTGCCGGGGTTGGCCCTGGCGTAGGCCACGAACTCCGCGACGGTGTTGGCTGGCGATTCCGGCGGCACACAAAGCAGCGCCGTGCTGGCGCCGATCATGGCGATGGGCCTGAAGTCGGCCATGGCGTCGAACGGCACCTTCATGAGGAAGGGCAGGGCGACGTGGCCGGACACGGTGAGATAGAGCGTGTAGCCGTCGGCCGGCGCGCCGAGGAACATCTGCGCCGCCACGATGCCATTGCCGCCCGGCCGCGGATCGATCAGCCATGGCTGGCCGAGCTCCTTCTGCATGGCATCGCCGATGGCGCGGCCGGCGACATCGATCAGGCCGCCGACCGGCCCGGGCAGGATGACGCGGATTGGCTTGGCGGGCCATGATTCGGCGCGAGCGGCAGCGAAGGGCGCCAAGGCGGCGCCCAGCACGAGGCGACGGCGGAGCATCTCGAGGTCAGGCGGCGCGATAGAACGGCTTGTCGCCGCACACCGTCACGCGATGTCCATAACGACGGTGTGGAAAGTAGTCGAACATGGCGTGGTGCTGGGTGGCGCGGTTGTCCCAGAAGGCCACCGAGTTGGCCTGCCACTTGAAGCGGCAGTGGAACTCCGGCGTCTCGACATGGCGGTAGAGCATCTCGAGCAGCGCGTCACTCTCGTTCCGGCGCAGTTGCGGGATGCGGAGCGTAAAGCCGCGGTTGACGAACAACGCCTGCCGGCCGGTCACCGGATGGGTGCGCACGATCGGATGCTCGGCGTAGGGGAACTTGATGTCGTCGCGGTCCTTGGCCTTGACGCGATAGTAGTGCGCCTTGGAGCTGTCGTGCAGCGCGGTCAGGCCCTGCAGCATCGCCTTGATCGGGTCCGACAGCGTTTCGTAGGCGCGATACATATTGGCAAACAGCGTGTCGCCCCCGCCGTCCGGCGGTACCTCGGTGAGATAGAGGATGCTGCCCATCGGCGGCTCGGCATCGCAGCTCACGTCGGAGTGCCATTCCTCGCCGGCGACGCGCTTGGACTTCTCGTCGGCCTTGATGACCAGGATCTCGGGATGGTCGGGGAACTCGATCGGCGCGTTGGGATGGGTGTGCAGCGGCCCGAAGCGGCGGCCGAAATCCTTGTGCTGGTCGATCGACATCTTCTGGTCGCGGAAGAAGACCACCAGATTGTCCATCAGCGCGTCATGCACCTCCTGGAACTGCTGGTTGCCGAGCGGCTTGGCGAGGTCGACGCCGAAGATTTCGGCGCCGATGGTGGGCGTGAGCTTCTTCACCTCGATCGACTGGTAGGCCATGGGTTGGTTTCCTCCTGCGCTGCAGGCTACGCGTCTCAGCGGCCGACGCCCGTGTTAAGTCGACAAAGTCCGTAATACGGACTAGCGTATCGGCATGGCGGGCCAGGCTGTCATCGAACCCATCCAGCGTGCTTTCCTCGTGCTGGAGGCGCTGAACCGGCGGCGGTCGACGACGCTCACCATCCTCGCCGCCGAGACCAGCCTGCCGCGGCCGACGCTGGTGCGCCTGCTGCACACCCTGATCGCGCTCGGTTATGCCTCGCGAGTGTCGCGCGAGGCGGGCTATCGGCTGACCGACCGCGTGCTGGCCTTGGCTGGCGGGGTTCGCTTCATCGATCATCTGGTCGACGCGGCCATCCCGCACATGAGCCGCTTCACGGCGGAGCACCGTTGGCCGCTCTATCTCGCGACGCTGAGTGCCGGGGCAATGACGATTCGCTATTCGACGGCGCCGCAGAGCCCGATGTCGTTCGAGACCGCGGGTTTCAATCGCCGCAGCCCGTTGTTGATCGGCGCGCTCGGCCGCGCCTGGCTCGCCTTCTGCCCGGACGACGAGCGGCGCGCCATCCTCCGTGGCGCCGGCGTGCGCCAGGGGCCGGCCCTGACGGCGGCGCTTCAGACGATCCGCCGCGCCGGTTGGGCCTTCACGGTGCCGCCGCGGCCGACCCGCCTGCACGGCATGGCCGTGCCGATCCTGGACAAGGATCGCGTGCTTGGCTGCATCTCGATCCGCTTCCCCCGTTCGGCGATGAGCGAGGAAGAAGTTGCCCAGCGTTACGGCCGGCGGCTGCAGGCGCTGGCGCGGACGATCGCTGTCGACGTCATCCGCAGCCCTGACTAATCAAAGACGCCGCGCGAACGCAGGGCGTCGATGACCAAGTCGATCTCGCGCTCGATGTCGAGGTCGGTCGTGCACAGATGCAGGTCGGGCGCCACAGGCGGCTCGTACGCCGAATCGATGCCGGTGAAGTTCTTGAGCCCGCCGGCGCGCGCCTTGGCGTAGAGGCCCTTGGGATCGCGCCGCTCGCACTCGGCAAGCGGCGTATCGACGAAGATCTCGAGGAACGCATCGTCCGCGAGGCGTTCGCGTGCCGCCCGCCGCTCGGCGCGGAACGGGGAGATGAAAGAGACGAGCACGATCAGTCCCGCATCGGCCATCAGCCGCGCCGTCTCGATCACGCGGCGGATATTCTCGACGCGGTCGGCGTCGGTGAAGCCGAGGTCGCGGCTGAGGCCGTGGCGCACATTGTCGCCGTCCAGCACGTAGCTGTGCCGGCCGAGCGCCATCAGGCGCTTCTCCACGCCGTCGGCGATGGTGGACTTGCCGGCGCCCGAGAGGCCGGTGAACCACAGCACGGCAGGCCGCTGCCCCTTGAGGGCCGAGCGCGCCTGCTTGTCGACCGTAAAGGTCTGCCAGGTAAGGTTGGCGGCGCGGCGCAGCGGAAAGCGGATCATGCCGGCGCCGACCGTGGCGTTGGTCAGTCGGTCGATCAGGATGAAGCTGCCGGTTTCGCGATTGTCGCTGTAGGTATCGAACGGCAGCGCGCGATCGAGCGCGAGGTTGACGAAGCCGATGTCGTTGGGGCCGAGCTGCTTGGCCGCTTCCTGCGAGCCGGTGGCGATGTCGAGCTGATGCTTGAGCTCGCTCACCGTCGCCGTCGCCGTCGCCGGGCCGAGACGCATCAGGTAGGAGCGGCCCGGCAGCATCGGCGCCTCGCTCATCCACACCAGGTGCGCGGCGAGCTGGTCGCTCATGTGCGGCAGCTGCCCGGCCGCCGCGATCAGGTCGCCGCGGCCGACGTCGGTTTCTTCGGCCAGGGTCAGCGTCACCGCCTGGCCAGCCACGGCGCACTCGAGGTCGCCTTCGTAGGTGACGATGCGGGCAATCCGTGCGCACGCGCCCGACGGCAGGATCGCCACCTCGTCACCCGGCCGGACGCTGCCGCCCAGGACCGTGCCGGCATAGCCGCGAAAGCGCGTGTCGCGGGTGATCCATTGCACGGCCAGGCGGAACGGTCCTGGTTCGCGCGGGCTGGTGCTTGCCGTCTCGAGATGGCCGAGCAAGGTCGGCCCGTCGTACCACGGCATCGCCGCGCTGCGCCGGATGACGTTGTCGCCCAGCAGGGCCGACAGCGGAATGGCGGTGACGTCGGCCAGGCCCAGCCGCTCGGCGATCGGCGTGTAGGCCGCGACGATGGCGGCGAAGCGGGCCTGGTCGTAGCCCACGAGATCCATCTTGTTGACGGCGAGCACGATGTGGCGGATGCCCATCATCGCCACGATGGCGCTGTGCCGGCCGGTCTGTCGCAACAGCCCCTTGGTCGCGTCGATCAGGATCACCGCAAGGTCGGCGGTCGAGGCGCCGGTCGCCATGTTGCGGGTGTACTGCTCGTGTCCCGGCGTGTCGGCGACGATGAAGCGCCGCCTGGGTGTTGTGAAGAAGCGGTAGCCGACGTCGATGGTGATGCCTTGCTCACGCTCGGCCTGCAGGCCGTCGACCAGCAACGCGAGATCCTTCTTCTTCTCACGCAGAAGTGCGGCCATGGTGTCGTCGGGCACGACGTCGGCGTCCACCAGCAGCCGCCCGATCAGCGTGCTCTTGCCGTCGTCGAGGCTGCCGCAGGTGATGAACCGCAGCAGGCCGCCCTCAACTGCTGCAGCCGTGCCGTCCATCAGAAGTAGCCTTCGGCCTTCTTGCGCTCCATCGAGCTGGCGCCGTGGTCGATGGCGCGACCTTGGCGCTCCGATGTGCGCAGCGCCATCAGCTCGGCGATGATGGCGGGCACGGTGGTGGCGCGCGATTCGATGGCGCCCGTCAGGGGATAGCAGCCGAGCGTGCGGAAGCGCACCCAGCGCAGCTGCGGCACTTCCTTGGGCATCAGCGTGAGCCGCTCGTCGTCGCGCAGGATCAGCATGCCGTTGCGCTCGATGAC
The DNA here is from genome assembly GCA_016780605.1 of Reyranella sp. Classification (GTDB taxonomy): domain Bacteria; phylum Pseudomonadota; class Alphaproteobacteria; order Reyranellales; family Reyranellaceae; genus Reyranella. Next base: position 3,495 of record JADHLS010000068.1, on the reverse strand, counting down.
CATGCGGCTGGCCGCGAAGTAGAGCGGCACGACCGGGATCTTCTCGCACTCGATGTAGGTCCAGATGTCGAGCTCGGTCCAGTTCGACAGAGGAAAGACCCGGATGCTCTCGCCGGGGCCGAGGCGTCCGTTGTAGAGGCGCCACAACTCGGGCCGCTGCCCGCGCGGGTCCCAGCGATGGGCGGCGCTGCGCAAGGAGAAGATGCGCTCCTTGGCGCGTGACGGTTCCTCGTCGCGTCGCGCCCCACCGATCGCGGCGTCGAAGCCATGCAGGTCGAGCGCCTGCTTCAGCGCCTCGGTCTTCATGATGTCGGTGTGGACGGCAGCCCCATGGGTGAGCGGGCTGATGCCGCGCTCGACGCCGGCGCGATTGACGTGGACGTGGATCGGCAGGCCGAGCTCAGCCAGTCGGCGATCGCGAAAGGCGATCATCTCGCGGAACTTCCACGTCGTGTCGACGTGCAGCAGCGCGATGGGCGGCTTGGCCGGATAAAAGGCCTTGATCGCCAGATGCAGCAGGACCGAGGAGTCCTTGCCGATCGAGTAGAGGATGACCGGCTTGCGGAAGAGCGCGGCCGCCTCGCGCAGGGCGTGGATCGCTTCGGCTTCGAGGTGCCGCAAGTGTGGAGTCGAGGCTGGCAAGCGGGCTGCTCTTTCCAGGCTAGGCGGAGAATGGTGGTCCGGTTACGCCCGTCCTTCTAGGCAGCGACGCTCGCCGCCCGATCGATAGCCGGCCACTCGAACAATCCGGTGTCCACGCCCATTCCTGCAAGCCTGGCCAGCGCCTCGCTGCGCAGGCGCTCATCGATGCGCCTGCTGGGGCGGCCCGGATTGACCTGAGTGATGTGGCTGCCGCGCGCGGCGCGCGTGCCGTCGAGCGAGCGACCGAGCTGTTTCTCGATCGCCTTCATATGCTCGGTGCGGGCAAGCCAGACCGCATCGGCAAGTGTCGGCCACTCCCGCGGCGCGCCGTTCAGATGATCGAGCACCATGGCGAGCGCGCCGACCCGGTCGCGCAGCATGCGCTCGTAGGGCATCAGCAGGACCTGGGCAGGATGGCGGTCCGCCATCGCCTGGAAGGAGATGAATTGCTTGGCGTAGGAGGCGAGCGCGCTGTCGAACAGGTAGTCGCGGAACGGCACGCTGGAAAGCGGCCGACCGCCCAGGCAATTGTACGTCGAATCCTTGTGATTCCGACAATAGCGGTAGTAGGACGCCGCCTGGTCGAGCGGGTTGCGGTAGACCAGCACGATCGGTCCGCTGGTCCCCTTGCGCGCGGAGCGCTCGAGCGCGCCGACACGCACCTTCGTGTACTGGTAGGGGCCAAGGTCGATCGGCGTGTAGCGGTAGTTCATGCCCTCGTGGAAATAGTCGTAGCCCGGCACGTGGAAGCGGGTCCGCTCCCACCAGTCGACGCCGGCGGTCTTGGCGACAAAGCCGGGACAGGCGGTATGGCCGACGAACAGGTGAGGGACGGGGAACACGCCCCGGACGTGGAAGAGCGGGCCTCCCCGAAAGCGCTCGAAGTCGAAGGTCGGCCCGGCGGGATCGCCCACAAGGCGACCCGTCACGCAATCGACGATCTGGCCACCCTGCTCGAGATGGCACAGGAACGAGATTGCATAACGTAAGAACCACGTCCCGGATCGTGGGATGGTGGAAAGGATGGGTAAGCCGCTCACTCCGAACATGACCTCAATACGCGACAATACCCCTCCCACGTCCCCGACAATTATGATTTCGCGCCAGTGGGGCAGTTTTTTGTTGATATGTTCCAATTGAACTAGGAGCTGGTATGCAACCGTGCATGGAGGGCATTTGGTGGAGCCTTGTTTTTGGTCTGCATCTTGCCATCGGCACCGCTCGAGCCCGCTCGTCGGCGTCTCACCAGCTTGCTAGAAAGCCCATCGAATCGACGTCGGGAGCCTTCATGTCGTTCCGTGCACTTATATTGAACCAGGGGGCTGACCGCAAGATTAGCGGGGCCATCGAGACTCTGCCGGTGGACAAGTTGCCGGCCGGTGACGTCACAGTCAGCGTTGAGTACTCGACCCTGAACTACAAGGACGGCCTGGTGCTCACCAGCGGCGGCGGGCTGGTCAAGACTTGGCCGCACGTCGGCGGCATCGACTTCAGTGGCACTGTAGAAGCAAGTGACAATTCGCACTTCGCCGCCGGCGACAAGGTCGTGCTGAACGGCTGGCGCGTCGGCGAACTTCATTGGGGTGGCTACGCCACGAAGGCGCGGGTGAAGGGCGACTGGCTGGTGAAGCTGCCGGCTTCGATCTCGACCAAGCGGGCGATGGCGATCGGCACCGCGGGCTACACCGCCATGCTCTGCGTGATGGCGCTGGAACGGCACGGGCTCAAGCCCGGCTCTGGCGAGCTTCTCGTCACCGGCGCGGCGGGCGGCGTGGGCTCGGTGGCCGTGGCCGTCCTGGCCAAGCTCGGCTTCACGGTCGTGGCCGCCACGGGCCGGCCGCAGGAGGCGCCCTACCTGAAGGCGCTGGGTGCGGCATCGGTCATGGAGCGCAAGGAGCTCACCGAGGCGCCCGATCGCCCGCTGCTGTCCGAGCGGTTCGCGGGTGTGGTCGACACGGTGTCGGGCGTGATGCTCGCCAAGGCGCTCGCCCAGGTGAAGTACGGCGGCGCCGCCGCGGTGTGCGGCCTGGCCGGCGGGGCGACCTTTCCCGGTTCGATCCTGCCCTTCATCCTGCGCGGTGTGGCCATGTACGGCATCGATTCGGTGATGCTGCCCAAGGCGCCGCGCGAGGAGGCTTGGCGGCGACTGGGCACCGACCTGCCGCTCGACAGGCTCGACAGCACGGTGAGCGAGGCGGGCCTTTCCGAGGTGATGTCGCTCGCCCCAAAAATCCTCAGGGGAGAGATACGCGGCCGCGTGGTGGTCGATGTGAGCAGGTGATAGGTTCGGCGCCTTGTCATCCAGAGCTTGAACAAGAGTAGCACCATGACGCCTCCCGCCACCGCGCCCACCGCCAACAATCTCGAAGCCTTCTTCATGCCGTTCACCGCGAACCGGCAGTTCAAGAAGAATCCCCGACTGCTGGCGCGGGCCAAGGGCGTGCACTACTGGACGCCGGATGGCCGCAAGGTGATCGACGGCACCGCCGGCCTGTGGTGCGTCAACGCCGGACACGGCCGCGAGGAGATCAAGGCTGCGATCGCCCAGCAGCTCGAGGAGATGGATTACGCACCCTCCTTCCAGATGGGCCATCCGAAGTCCTTCGAGCTCGCCGCGCGGCACGCCGCCATGCTTCCGGGCGACCTCGACCACGCCTTCTACTGCAACTCCGGCTCCGAGGCCGTCGACTCCGCGCTGAAGATCGCGCTGGCCTGGCAGCGCGCCCGCGGCCAGGGCACGCGCACCCGCCTGATCGGCCGCGAGCGCGGCTATCACGGCGTCGGATTCGGCGGCATCTCCGTCGGCGGCATGGTGAACAACCGCAAGCAATGGGGCGCGCTACTGCCTGGCGT
>JADHLS010000067.1 GCA_016780605.1 Reyranella sp. | reverse complement strand
CAGCTTCGCGGCCTGCCATTTGGGCGCCATGGCCTTCATCCAGCGCGCCCTGCCATCGTCGGGCACGGCGCTGGGCCAGAGCGTGTACTACGCCCTCGGCACGGGCGCCGCGCAGGCGGTGATTTTCCAGATCGCGGGCGTACTCTACGGCGCCTACGGCCAGAAGGCCTTTCTCGGCATGTTCGTCGTGGCGGCCATCGGCATGACGGCGCTCGTCCTGCTGGCGCGGCGATGGAAGGGCGAGATGCTGTTCGGCGCGGCCCACTAGGTCTGTGGCGTTTCGGCAGGCCGGGTCGCCTTCATCGATGGCCGCTCGGCGACGATGTCGTACCAGGCGGCCAGTTTCGGCGCGACGCCACGCCAGTCCGCGTCGTAGCGCCAGCTCTCGTAGCTGCAGGCGACGGCGGTCGTGATCTGCGCCAGGTCGAACGCGCTGCCCGCCACCGGCACACGCTTCTCGAGGGCTTCGAAGCAGCGCAGCGTGCGTTCCCGCATCTTGCCGAGGAAATCCGTCGAACGCTCGCGTTCCGATCGCAGCAGCTCGGCGCGGCGGAGGATCTGCGCCTCGATGATGGCTGAGGCGACCGAGATGTCGGCGAGTCCCCGCCATCTCGCGACACCTTCGCGCGCCAGCAGGCGATACCCGCCCAGCTCGGCGTTGATGTAGTCGCAGATCGAATGGGAATCGGTCAGCGAGAAATCCGGCGTGACCAGCGCAGGAATGCGCTGCGCCGGCGTCGCCGCGACGAAGTCGGCCGGGTGCGCCACCGTCTTCGTCCCCCAGGAGTGCGGCCACTTGGTCTGCACGAACTCGAAGCGGTCCTCGATCCCCAGCTCCAGGATCGCAACCCTGACCCGCCTGACCCAGGGCGAGGCGGGCGTAACGTAAAGACGCACTGAATTCTCCTACAATGGCGGCGCCACCCTTACAGGCCGCTAAAGCTCGGACAAGTCGAGCGCCGCCAGACGATCCGGATCGGCGACCACGTCGATGGCCATGATGTGTCCCTCGTCGATCACAAGGTTGAGCACCAAGAGCAGACGGCCCCTAGGCGCCACGACGACACCCAACGCGCCATCCACCAGGGCGGGCCGCGCCAGCTGCGCCTTGCCTTTGAAGTTTTCGGCCACGACCTGCGCGCCGCGCAGCTCGGCGATGCCACCCAGCCGCACGGCGGCGGGGTCGGCATTCAGCACGACGTCGGGATCGAGCACGGCAAGCAATCCCGCCATGTCACCGCTGCGGGCGGCAGCGAGGAAGTCGTCGACGACCCGGCGTTGGCTCGCGACATCGGGCTGCAAATCCCTGGCCGAGCCGCGGACGCGCCGCCGCGCGCGGCTGGCCAGCTGGCGGGCCGCATCCGGCGAGCGACCGACGATGGGCGCGATCTCCTCGAACGGCAGGTCGAACATGTCGTGCAGGACGAAGGCGACGCGCTCCGCCGGCGCCAGCGCCTCCAGCACGATGAGCAACGCCGCGCCGACATTGTCGGCGAGCTCGGCGTCGCGTTCGGGATCGCCCGCCGCGACATGGTCCGCTGCCGGTTTGGGCTCGCCGTCCAACGGTTCCTCGCGCCGCGCCTTGCGTGAGCGCAGCGTGTCCAGGCAGACGCGGGCCACCACCGTCGTCAGCCAACCGCCGAGATTGTCGATGCCCGTCCCCTCCGAGCGGCTGAGGCGCAGCCAGGCTTCCTGCACGGCATCGTCAGCTTCTCCCGATGAACCTAGCATGCGGTAGGCCACGCGCAGCAGATGGCGGCGATGGGCCTCGAACTGCCTGGCCAGGAAATTAATCATCCCTCCCTACGCGCAGCGTGGGGCGTGGCGCTTTTGGCCGCACAGCGGCCAAAACGCCTGGCCCGCGAAGCGGGCGGAGGGGTCATGAGCGACCGTACTTATGCTCATGACCCCTCCGGCCCTGCGGGCCACGTCACCATCGCGCCTTGGCGCGATGGGGAGGAATGACCTCGGGAATCGTTCGCGCGCATTCAATCTCATGAAGTTGTGGTCGGCTCGAAGGTCGCTACAACAAATGCGAGCAGCGCGAATCTTATTTTTGTTTTCCACCTAATGCACCGGTGACCGGCAACGGAATCTGCCAGATCACACGCCTGAGTCGTGCTAGCTTCACAATCAGAGAGCAGCGGTTGGCCGAACCCAGGATCTCTCTCAAATAAAACCGAACTCGGCGACCGGCTTGAGGTGCGGCAATGACCCGAAAGGGCACGTCGCACCGGGATCAGAGGGGACGCGCAAGCGGCATCTATGATCTTCGCAGGCTGGTAGACCGAGCGGTTCGTATGATCGCCCGGGGATCGCTTGGAGCGGCAACGCGCCAGGCCGGTTTCCGAGGTCGTTCGGGGCGCGAAGTCCGGAAAGGGGTCGTTCTCCGGAACGGCCCCTTTTTCCGTTCCGGGTCAGGCCAAGGCGTTGTCGGCGATGACCTTGCGGTAGAAGGCGGCGCTGAGCTTGGGCGTGCGCTTCTGCGTCTTGAAGTCGACATGGACGATACCGAAGCGGCTCGAATAGCCCTCGTTCCATTCGAAGTTGTCCAGGACGCTCCACAGGAAATAGCCGCGTACCGGCACGCCCTCGGCCGTCGCCCGGCGCAGCTGCGCGAGGTACTGGCGCAGGAACATGATGCGGTCGAGGTCGTAGACGATGCCGTCGGCCGCGGGCTTGTCGGCCGCCGGTGTGCCGTTCTCGGTGATGTAGATGTCCTTCACGTTCCACAGCGACGCCGTCTGCCGCGGCCCCCAATAGAGCGCTTCGGGCCCGAAGATCAGCCAATGGATCATGCGCGGATGGGTTTCAGGCACCGGCAGCGTGGCATAGCCCGGTGCCGCTTCGCTCGCCTGCACATAGACGCTGGGTCCGTAGATGTTGAGACCGACGAAGTCGACCGGGCTGCCGATTGCCCGCAGCTCGTCGTCGGTGAAGCGTGGTGCATCCTCACCCTGGGCCGCCAGCCAGGTGTCGGTGTATCGCCCCTCGAGCATCACGGTGAGCAACGGCGCATTCAGGTCACGGGTCGCGCGCTCGGCCGCCTTGATGTTGGCCGGCGTCTCGAAGGCCGGCACGGCGATGATGATGTTCTCCGCCGGCCCCACCTTCAGGTTGCCGTGGCCGTTGGCGCGCATGGCCTGGACGGCCAGCCCCTGCGCCAGAACCGCGTGATGGCGCGCCTGGTTGAGCTGGCGGCGCGTCAGCGTGAGGCCCGGGGCAAAGCGGCCACGTAGATAGCCCTCCTCGATGAAGGTCAGGATCTCGTTCAGGGTGAAGAAACGGCTCACCCGGTCGCCGAGCTTGCCGGCGACGAAGCCGGCGTAGTCGGCCAGCGCCAGGGCCGTGTCGCGCGCCTCCCAGCCGCCGCGATCCTGCAATGGCTGCGGCAGGTCCCAATGATAGAGAGTCGGCACCGGCTCGATGCCGTTGGTGAGCAGCTCGTCGATCAAACGATCGTAGAAGGCGAGGCCCTTGGGGTTGACGGCACCGCGGCCTTCCGGGAACACCCGCGGCCAGGCGATGGAGAAGCGATAGGCGCGGACGCCCAGCCCCTTCATCAGCGCGACGTCTTCCTTGAAGCGATGATAGTGATCGCAGGCGACGTCGCCGTTGGAGCCGTCGCGGATCTTGCCCGGCACCCGGCAGAAGGTGTCCCAGATCGACTCGCCGCGCCCATCCTCGCGCACGGCCCCCTCGATCTGATAGGCCGATGTCGCGGTGCCCCAGGTGAAACCGGGAGGAAACTGCAGGTCGCGATGAGGCTCGTCCGCGGCGCTCGTCCTGGAAGCGACCAGTGCCGTCGCGCCAACACCGAGCGTCATCGCGGCCAGGCAGCGCCGTGTTACGCCCGCAGCCGTCATGAGGCGGGGTGCTATCGCGACCTGCCGCGTGCGGTCACCGGCCAGATGTCGACCAGGGTATCGCCCTTCACGACGTGATAGCTCTCGTAGAGATTGACCGTGGGATCGCAATGCGGCGGGGTCAGGATCACCTGCTCGCCGTGGCCGGGCGGGGCCTTGCCTTCGGGCGCGATGACGGCGAGATGCTCGTCGCCCATGAAGCGCGTGGTCGCGCCCTCGACGGCGCCCTTCAGGATCAGCGGCGGGCCCTTCTCGGTCGCCATCGCCTTCAGGCCGGCATCGACCGTGACCATGCCCGGCGTGTTTGCGCTGACGACACGGGCATCGATCTGCAGGGCCTGCTCGAAGGTCGGTTTGTCGAGGCCACGCAGGTCGCAGACATTGTAGTCGTGGTCCATGAAGACGTAGGAGCCGACCTGCAGTTCGGTGAAGACGCCGAGCTTGGCGTCGATGTAGTGCGTGCCGGTGCCCGAGCCGGTGATGATGCCCGGTTTCAAGCCGGCAGCCTCGAGCTTGGCCAGGGAGACCTTCAGGTACTCGGTGCGCTCCTCGATCTCGGCCTTGCGCTGCTTGAAGTCGACGATGTGCTGATGGCGGCCGCAATAGAACTGCACGCCGGCATACTTCAGCGACTTCAAACCGGTCACCTTCTTCACCAGCTCGACGACTCCGTCCGGCGTCGCGACGCCGGTGCGATGAAGGCCGGGATCGATGTCGACGATGACCGTCAGCGGCTTGCCGGCTTTTGCCGCGGCAGTTGCAAGGGCGTCGACATTGGCCGGGTGGTCGACCACGACCATCAGGTCCTTCACCTTGCCGTTCAACGCGATCAGGCGGTCGATTGCCTGCGGTGTCACCACCGGCGAGGTGATGTGCAGGCTCTCGATGCCCGCTTCGCCCAGCGCCTCGGCCTCGCCCAGCTTGGCGCAGCACACGCCGAGCGCGCCGGCTGCGATCTGGCGGCGGGCGATGTCGGCCGACTTGTGGGTCTTGGAGTGCGGGCGAAGCTTGACGTTGTGCGCCTTGGCGAAGGCCGCCATCTCGGCGATGTTGCGGTCGAGCATTTCCAGGTCGAGCACCAGCGCCGGCGTGTTCAGCGAGCGCCGTGAGCCCTGCTGGCCGATCAGATGGCGGTGGAGTTTCTCGGCTTCGCTCATGGCTTGTCCCTCAGGTTACGCACGACCATGGCCTCGCCGGTCGTGCCGCGGTTCACGCCCGCGCTTTTCATGAAGACGTTGTCCTTGCCCGTGCCCCAGAGCGCAATGCCCTGCGCCAGAAGGCCGCCATCGACCTTGATCGTCTCGCCGGTGATGAAGCGGGCCTCGTCCGAGCACAGGAAGGAAGCCACATCGGCGATGACCTCGGGCTCGCCGCGGTCGGGCCACGGCTGGTGGCCGAACTGCTTGTCGTACTTCTCCGGTCGGCCGCGATGGACCAGCGGCGTCGAGATCACGCCGGGCGCGATGCCGACGACGCGGATGCGGTCGGGGCCGAGCTCGGCCGCGACGTTCTCGATCAGGCTGATGACCGCGGCCTTGGCCGCCGAATAGGCGTGGCTGCCGCCGCCGCCCACCATGCCGGCGATCGACGCGGTGACCAGGATGACGCCGCCACCGTGCTTCTTCATGGCGACCGACGCGTGCTTCATGCCGAGGAACACCGAGCGCGTCAGGACCGCGAAGGTGTAGTCCCAGTCCTCGACGCTGGTCTCGGCGATCGGCCCGAAGGCGCCGCCGACGCCGGCATTGAGGTAGGCGATGTCTAGCCGGCCGAAGCGCTTCTCGGCCTCGGCGACCAGGGCCGCAACATCGCTCTCCTTGGCGACGTCGCAGCGCACGAAGGCGATGTCCTTGCCGTGGCCGTTGGCCTTGGCAACCGCCAAGGTCTCCGCGCCGTTGGCCTCGTTGAGGTCGGCCACCACGACCTTCGCGCCATCGGCCAGGAAGCGCATGACCGTGGCACGGCCCATGCCACTGGCTCCGCCGGTGACGATGGCCACCTTGCCCGTCAGTTTTGTCATTCGCGATTTCGCCCTCCGGCGTCATCGTGCGGCGGCACACCCTGTTAGGCAAGCACCACCGCTGACCCTCATGCAAGCGCCCGACACGCTTCGGCGATCAATCGGCCGGCTTGATGGATGTCTTCGGTCGGAACGGCAAAGCTTGCACGCACGTAGCCCGGCATCCCATAGGCTTCGCCCGGCAGTACGGCGATTCCGGCCGCCTGCAGCAGATGATCGGAAACATCTGCGCCCGTAGCGACAACGCCTCCGTCTGCCTTGCGCCTGCCGATCACACCGGCACACGATACGCACAGATAGAACGTCGCTTCCGGCGGCGCGCAAGCGAGGCCTGCGGCTCCATTGAGGAGGTCGACGAGCAAATCGCGCTTGGCTCGAAGGATGTCGGCTCGCTCTGCGAGTAGATCTTGCGGTCCGAGAAGCGCCGCCGCGGCAGCGGCCTGGCTGATCGAAGAGGGACACGACGTCGTCAGATACTGGACCCTGGTCATGTCGGCGATGAGCGCGGGAGGACCTGCGGCGTAGCCGATCCGCCAGCCCATCATCGAATAACTCTTGGCGACCCCGCTTATCGTGACCGTGCGATCCCGCAGGTCGGGAGCGACCTCGAGAGGCGTCACCGCCTTGCGTCCGTCGAAAACGAGGTGCTCGTACAGATTGTCGGCCAGCACCCGCACATGAGGATGTTGGCGCAGCACGGTGCACAGCTCGGCAAGCTCCGCGCCGGTGTACAAGGCGCCGGTCGGGTTCACGGGATTGTTGATCACGATCCATCGCGTCCGCTCGGTGATGGCGCCGGCAAGGTCGGCGGCGCGAAGCTTGAAGCCGTTGTTCTGGGCACAGGAAACGAAGACCGGAGAGCCGCCGGCGAGCGCCGCTTGTCCCGCATAGGTCGCCCAGCTCGGGGTCGGGATGATGACCTCGTCGCCCGGCTGCACCGTCACGGCAAAGGCATTGGCAATGGCCTGCGATGAGCCCGTGCTGACGATGATCTCCGATCGATCGAAGGAGAGCCCGTTCTGGCGGCGAAAATGTTCCCGGACGGCATCCTTCAGTTCCGGCGTGCCGTCGACATTGGTGTAGCGTGTCTCTCCGGCCCGGGCGGCCCGCACGGCCGCTTCGACAGCATGTGGCGGAGATGGAAAGTCGAGATCGCCGGCGGTCAGGTCGATGACCGTTCGGCCCTCGCTCCTCAAGTCGTTCACCTTGCGACGGAAGGCGGCTGCCGGGGAGGAATGCAGACCGCTCGTCTGCGTGCGTGAGATAACCATGGCGAAGAGCGTAGCCGCAGTTGGACATTACAAACAGAGATGCATAGATATATCAAAGATAACCACTGGATATGATGGATGCTTGATGCACGGGCCGTTCAGGCGTTTGTTCTGGTCGCCGATCTCGCGAGCTTCACGCGGGCGGCAGCCGCGCTCAATTCGAGTCAGGCCGCCGTCAGTCTGCAGGTCAGCCGCCTGGAAAGGGCGTTGGGGCGTCGTCTGCTCGATCGCTCGCCACGCCTGGTCCGCCTGTCGCCCGACGGCGCGTGCTTCCTGCCTGCGGCCCGCGAGCTCGTCGCCGCGCAGCACAGGGCGCTGGGCTCGTTCACCGTCGAACAGCGGCGCGTCGTCGTGTCGATCAGCCATCACATCGTCGGCGGCGAGTTGTCCAAGCTTCTGCAGCATCTCCATCGATCCGAGCCCAGCCTCGTCGTCGAGGTGCGGATCACCACGTCGGGCGAAGCGATGTCGGCGCTCGCGGCCGGCTCCTGCGACTGCGCGATCGTGCTGAACCACGATGGCAGGCGTCGCGGCGGCGAGGTGCTGTTCAAGGAAGAGTTCCGCTGGATGGCGGCGCCCGACTTCGAGCACCGGCCCGGGAGCGCCCTTCGCCTGGCAACCCAGGCGGCGCCGTGCAGCGTCCGCGCGATGGCCGTGGCCGCCCTCGACAAAGCCGGCATCCGTTGGTCGGAAGTGTTCGTCGGCGGCGGTGTGGAGACCATCGGCGCCGCCGTCAGCGCCGGGCTTGCCGCCGCCGCGCTGGCGCGTCGCGTCGCGCCGCCGGGCGCGGTCGATGTCGGACGGCGATTGAGCTTGCCGCGCCTTCCGTCACGCGAGGTCCTTCTGCTTTCGGCGCCATGCAATGCCGACAGGCGCCGCGTCATCAAGGCCGTAGGCGGAGCGTTCCGGGCATTGGCGGGACGCTAACAAATGTTCGATTTCGCCCTCCGATGTCATGGTGCGGTTGCGCGAGCCAGCCGGCGCGCTTAGCGTTTGACAGAGGCGTATCACCCCTCAAGAAGGGAGCCGTCAGATGAAGTTCGGCCTGTTCTACGAGATCTCCATTCCACGCCCGTGGACGCCGGAGAAAGAGCGGACCGTCTACAACAACTGCCTGGAGCAGGTGAAGCTGGCCGACGAGCTGGGCTTCGACCATGTCTGGGCGGTCGAGCACCATTTCCTCGAGGAGTACTCGCACTGCTCGGCGCCCGAGCTGTTCCTCACCGCCTGCGCCATGGTGACCAAGAACATCCAGGTCGGCCACGGCATCGTGGTCTGCGTGCCGGAGTTCAATCATCCCATCAAGATCGCCGAGAAGACGGCGACGCTCGACATCCTGTCGGGTGGCCGCCTGCATGTCGGCACCGGCCGGTCGGCGACCTGGACGGAACTCGGCGGCTTCCGCGCCAATCCCGACATCACCAAGAAGAGCTGGGACGAGTTCGTGCGCTGCCTGCCCAAGATGTGGATGCAGGAGACCTTCTCCTACCAGGGCGAATTCTGGTCGATGCCCGAGCGCACCATCCTGCCCAAGCCTTATCAGAAGCCGCATCCGCCGATGTGGGTCGCCGTCACCAGCCCCGGCACCGAGATCGACGCCGCCGATCGCGGCCTGGGCAGCCTCGGCCTCTCCTTCGCGGGCTTCGATGAGCAGGAGAAGAAGATCAAGGAGTACCGCCGGCGCATCAAGTCGTGCGAACCTGTCGGCGCCTTCGTGAACGAGCAGGTTGCCACCACCAACTTCCTGTTCTGTCACGAGGACGAGAAGACCGGCGTGGAGATGGGCAAGCGGCTGGGCAACACCTTCAACTATCTCGCCACGCAGCTGATCTCGACGCGCGAGGTCTTTTCCTCGCCGTCCTACCAGTCGCTGGGGCTGCTGCCGGCGTTGCGGCGCGCCGCCACCGGGCCCGATGCCAGCGAGCAGCAGACCGAGGGGATGGCCTACGGCGATCCGGCGCGCATCATCCGCGCCGTCAAGAAGTGGGAATCGCTCGGCGTCGACTGCATCAACTTCATCCTGAACGCCAACGAGGTGGTGCCGCAGGACCAGGTGATGGCGAGCCTGCGTCTGTTTGCCAAGGAAGTGATGCCGGTGTTCGCCAAAGGACCGGCGGCCAAGGTCGCGGCGGAGTAAGCGATGCCCCTCTACGGAACCCTCGACATCACCGCGAACGCCAGGGCGCTGCCGACGCTTGCCAACCTCGACACCGAGGCCTGGACCTTGCCCAAAGCCGAGATGCTGCAGCTCCTGATCGAGGTGCCGCGCAGCACGACCGAAGGCCTGCTGCCCAAGGCGATGCATCCCGCGCTGCCCTCCTACGTGATCCTGGCCGTCACGCGCTATTCGGAGAGCCCGGTCGGCCCGTTCAATCTTGCGGTGCTGCGGCTCGGCAGCCGCGCCGGCGCCCATCCGCGCGGCTTCCTGCTGGGCGCGGTGGCGAGCACCGACGCGGCGGCCAGGGAGCTGAAGGGCCGCTGGGGCCTTCCGGTCGACGCCGGCGAGGTGAAGTTCCTGCGCCGCCACGATCGTGTCATGGGCACCGTGACCAAGGCCGGTAGGACCATCCTCGACTGTGCGCTGATCGATCCGCAGCCGGTCGCCGGCACGGACGTGCAGTACATCAACTGGGTGACGGCGGCCAACGCGCCACTCGACGGCCAGACCCAGCCGATGCTGATCCAGGTCGATCCCAAGTACACCTTCTACAAGGCCGAGCGCGGCAAGCCGCAGGTCTCGACCTTCGATGCGGCGGCGTGGAACGCGCCGCAGGTCACGCTGGCCGATCCCATCGTCGGCACCTGCAGCACGGTCGACACCGACCTGCCGCGTATCCGCTTCGTGATGGATCCGCTCAAGCCCGTGTTCCAGGGCACTCGTAGGATCAGGGAATCGCGGGCCGACGAGTGACCATTTGGAACGCGGACCTCCAGGTCCGCATTCAAGAATTATGAGCGGACCTGGAGGTCCGCGCTCCGGCAAGAGAAGACAATGAAGCTAGATTACGACGCCATCATCATCGGGGCCGGCATCTCCGGCCTCTACCAGCTCCATCTGCTGCGCAAGCTCGGCATGACGGTGCGCGTGTTCGAGACCGGCACCGGTGTCGGCGGCACGTGGTACTGGAACCGCTATCCTGGCGCGCGCTTCGATTCGGAGAGCTACTCCTACGGCTACTCCTTTTCGCAGGAGCTTCTGGACGAGTGGCACTGGACCGAGCATTTCTCGCCCCAGCCGCAGACCCTGAAGTACCTCAACTTCGTCGCCGACAAGTTCGACCTGCGCCGCGACATCCAGTTCAGGAGCCGGGTGACCGCCGCGCACTGGCAGGAGGCGAGCCACAGCTGGGAGGTGACGCTGGAGGATGGCAGCAAGCACACCTGCCGTTTCCTGATCACCGCGATCGGCCCGTTGTCGGCGCCGACCATGCCCAAGATCGAGGGCATCGAAAGCTTCAAGGGGCAGTCCTGCCATACCGCGCGCTGGCCGCATGAGCCGGTGAGCTTCGTCGGCAAGCGCGTCGCCGTGATCGGCACCGGCGCCACGGGCGTGCAGACCATCCAGGAAGTGGCCAAGACCGCCGGACACCTGACGGTATTCCAGCGCACGCCCAACTGGTGCGCACCCCTGCACAATGCGCCCATCTCCAAGGAGGAAATGGCCGAGATCCGGCCGCGCTATCCCGAGATCTTCCAGCGCTGCCGCGAGACCTTCGCCTGCTTCCTGCACACGCCCGACCCGCGCAAGGCCATGGAGGTGAGCGAGGAGGAGCGAGAGGCGCTGTGGGAGAAGCTCTACAACAATCGCGGCTTCGGCATGTGGCAGGGCAACTTCCGCGACATACTCTTAGACCGCAAGGCCAACGCCCTGGTGAGCGAGTTCGTCGCCCGCAAGATCCGCCAGCGCGTCAAGGACCCGGCGGTGGCCGAGAAGCTGATCCCCAAGAACCACGGCTTCGGCACCCGCCGCGTGCCGCTCGAGACCAAGTACTACGAGGTCTACAACCAGCCCAACGTGAAGCTGGTCGACATCAAGGAGACGCCGATCGAGCGCATCACGCCGACTGGTATCAAGACCAGCGACGCCGAGTATGAGTTCGACATCATCATCTACGCCACCGGCTTCGACGCCATCACCGGCGCCTTCGATCGCATCGACTTCCAGGGTGTCGATGGGCTCAGGCTCAAGGACAAGTGGAAAGGCGGCCCTCAGACCTATCTCGGCATCATGGTCGAGGGCTTCCCCAACATGATGATGCAGATGGGCCCGCATACCGCGCTCGGCAACATCCCGCGCAGCATCGAATACAGCGTCGAATGGGTGACCGACCTGCTGCGCCACGCCCGCGAGCACGAAGTCACCCGCATCGAGGCCACCGCCGAGGGCGTCGCCTCGTGGACCGACCACGTGAAGTCTTTGGGCGTCGGCCTGCTCTCCAACGAAGTCGATTCGTGGATGACCGGCATCAACCGCAACATCGAGGGCAAGCAGACCCGCATCATCGCCCGCTACAGCGGCAGCGCCCCGGCGTTCCGCGAGCGCTGCGACGCCGTGGCCGCCGACGGCTATCGCGAGCTGCGGCTGGGTTAGTCTTCTTGCCGGACCGCGGGCCTGGAGGCCCGCGGTCCGGCAAGATCAGATCAACCCTTCTTCCCGCGCCTTGATCTGCAGGGCGAGGTAGCGCGAGTAGATGCGGCATTGCGCCAGGCTGCCGGCGGTGAACCACAGGCCCTTCTGCTTCGTCGGCCCCCACATGTTGCGCAGCTCGCCGCCGTCGTCGAAGCCCCAGACGGGACCGATGCGCTCGGCAACATCGTCGCCCAAGGTCGTTCGCACGAACTCCTGCTGCGTCTCGTAGCCGGTCGCCACCACCAAGAGGTCGAGCGGCATCTTGGTGCCATCCTTCAGGACGACGCCGTCAGCCACGAAGCGATCGATCTTCTCGTACTGCAGCAGCCCGACGCGGCCGTCGACGATCATGTCGGAGCAGCCGACATTGA
>JADHLS010000066.1 GCA_016780605.1 Reyranella sp. | reverse complement strand
CTGCCCGGCGGTTGGCGGTAGAGCGGATGACTTGAGGTCAACTCATTGCTGGGAGCGCGCCACTAGAGACGGAGCGAAGCTCCGTCGTAAGTGGCGCATCTTCGTCGATCACGAAGCACATGAGCGCCACGGAGTGGCGCGCTCCCGGCAATGAGAGCCCCTGATCTCGGGCCCTAGCTCTGCCGGAAGTCTTGCAGCTTCAGCCCGAGCTTCGCCATCTGCTCCTCGATGTCGGGCTTGAGGCTGCGGGCGGCGGCGATGTCGTGGTCGGCGCCGGCTTTGTCGCCCTTGAGGGTGCGGGCGAGGCCGCGGCCGAACAGGGCATAGGGATCCTCGGGCCGCCTGCCGAGATGGGCGTTGTAGTCGGCGATGGCGGCATCGATGCGCCTGGCCTTGAGGTGGACGAAGGCGCGCGAGGCCAGCGCCGCATTGCCGGGCTTGAGCCGCAGCGCCTCGTCGCAATCGGCCAGCGCCGCGTCGAGCTTACCGAGCAGCGCCTTGGCGAAGCAGCGGTTGCCCAGCGCCTGCGGGCTCGCCGGGTTGAGGCGCACCGCCTGGTCGAAGTCGGCGATGGCGCGGTCGTACTGGCCGAGCGCCGTGAACGTCGCACCGCGCGCGTTGAA
Organism: Reyranella sp.; assembly: GCA_016780605.1. Lineage (GTDB taxonomy): Bacteria > Pseudomonadota > Alphaproteobacteria > Reyranellales > Reyranellaceae > Reyranella. Next base: position 11,828 of record JADHLS010000066.1, on the reverse strand, counting down.
GGCGCTGCCATCCTGCGGATTGACCGCCAGCGCCTGCCCATAATCCTCGACGGCGTGCGCATAGTCGCCCTGGTCGTCGTAGGCATTGCCGCGGTTCTTGAACGCCGTGGCGAGGTCCTCGCCTTCGGCCAGGCGCCGGCCGATGACGACCGAGCAGCTCGCGATCACCTGGTCCGGCATGCCGCTGGAGAAGCAGGCCTTGTACAGCGCCTCGTAGGTCTCCCCCGCGGCAGGGGGCGCCGCGCTCGTCGCCAGGCTCGCCGCGATCGCGGCGCAGCCCGTCAGGTGAATCAGGTTCACTCGCATCTGGGCAACCTACCGGGTCGAGGCCGGGTCTCCATGATCTGGATCAAGCCGGGTCACTTGGTCAGCATGTCCTTGTAGATCCTGCCATCCTTCATGATGACCAGGAAGTTCTTGTGCGGGTCGGCGACCAGCCCGAGGTTCGCCAGCGGATCGCCGTCGACCAGCAGCAGGTCGGCGAGCGCCGGTGTTGCCGCGCACCAGCAGGTTGGTCGGCGCCGAGAGGCTCGCGCCGCGGCCGTCGAACACGCGGACGTTCTGGAACAGCGTCGTCGCAGCGGCGGCCGGCGGAGTCTGCGCCAGGCTGGCGCCGGTCAGGCCGAGGATGAGAGCCCCCGCCAGGCCGCAGGCCGAGGCCCAGCGAATTCTCAGGTTCATCGCGACGGCGGCGCGCGGCGCAATCACTTCGCCCGCTTCCAGACGATTTCCAGCGTCAAGCCGGCAGCCGTGCGCGGGTTCGTGAACTTCATCTCGTCCGCCGTGATGGACGTGACGATCCGCTGCTGATTGGGAGCTCCCACAAGATTTGGAAACGTGCTGAACTCGATGGTCGGAAGGATCGTTTTCGTGGCCTCGTCCACCCTGTACGTGCCGGCATAGGCGATCGATCCCGAGGCGACGGCCATGGCCTCGTCCGGCGAAGGGCGAGCAGGATCGCTCGACGCATACTTCGGCGCATCGGTGCGCGTCGTTATGAAATGGAATCGATCATCCTTTGTGTAGGTCACGGCTCCCTGCAGGCTCGGCCGCGGGACGCTGGTGCCATCGTCACGCTTGGCCGTGCTCGAAACGTAAATCCACGTCCCGACGAGTTGGTCCTTGAGCGACGCCGCCTGGGCGAAGCTGTTGTTGGGGGTGAGCGCCCATATGAGCAAGGAGAGGAGGCCAACGGACAACTGCCTGTTCATGGAAGGCTCCTTTGTGGGAAGCGATTGTCACCTCTTTGCTGGGAGCGCGCCACTAGAGGCGGAGCGGAGCTCCGTCGTAAGTGGCGCTCCGAAGACAATGAGCGCCACAGAGTGGAGCGCCCCCTGCAAAGACTCACCGCGGCCGATGCTCCGTCCCGCGCCCTGCCGTAATGAACAGCGCCGTCGCCGTCGCCGTGACGTCCGCCGTGTGCCAGACGCCGCGCGGGTTGACCGCGTACTCGCCGGCCCGCAGCGTCACCTTGCGCAGGCCCTCGGGCAGCTCCTGGATCAGCACGATCTCCCCCGCGGTGCAGATCACCGCCTCGTCACCCACGGGATGGCGCTCCCAGCTCGTCCAGCTCTCGCTGAAGCTCGAGAGCTGGACCAGTCGTCCTTCGTCGCCGTCGTTGGCGTGGCGCGCGACATAGGCGTCGTACCATTCCATGCCGGTGAACTCGGGCTGCGGCACCGCGCGGGCGCCAAGCCCGAGATGGAGCGGAAAGCGCGCCAGGGACAGGGGCTCCGTCATGCCGCCACCTGTCGCTGTGCTGCGCCATCGCCCGCCATCAGGAAGTCGGTGATGCGGTCGGGGAAGGGCGTGATGCCGTTCTTCTGGAGCAGCAGCGCGACCTGGCCGCGATGGCCGGCGGCGTGCGTGGCGACATGCAGCAGCATCTCGCCGCGCGTCATGCGCGCGGGCTCGCCGTTGGAGAAGGCGAAGGAAATCGCCTCGTCGACCTCGGCGGGCTCGAGCGCATCGGCATAGTCGGCATACCAGTCCGCGGTCGCGCGGGCGGCCGCGGCCAGCGCCTCGAGCGAGGGCAGCTCGGCCGAGCGTGGCGCCGACTGGCCGTGCGGCCGGCCTTCGAGATTGTGCCGGAAGATCTCGTCGACGACCTGGACGTGATCGAGCAGGCGGCGGACGATGACCTGCTCGTCCATCGACAGCCGCTCGAAATTCTCAGCCAGCACCGCATTCAGGCCGTTGGTCGCCCAGCGCTTCTGCTGGATCAGGGTGCGATAGGGGAGGGTGACCATGTTGGTCTCCTTTCGGTTAGCCAACCCCGTCATCCCGACCGGAGCGCGAAGCGCGTAGCGGAGGAACCTATTTTTGTCGATGCATCGACAGAACAGATCCCTCGACTACGCCGCCTTTCAGGCGACTTCGCTCAGGGTAACGGGCAGCCATTGCTGCCTGTCAATTTGTGAGCTATGGCTCGCATTGTCTACTCGCATTGGCCGGCGACCCTTCCATGGCGCGCACACTCCCGACAATCCCGCGAAAATCGGCGTCCCAGCAGCGTTCGAAGGCGACGGTCGAGGCGTTGCTCGACGCCACCGCTCGCGTTCTGGTGCGCGACGGCTACGACCGCGCCAGCACCAACCGCATCGCCGCCAAGGCCGGCGTCAGCGTGGGGTCCCTCTACCAGTACTTCCCCAACAAGGAGGCGCTGGTCGCCGCCCTGGTCGCCCGCCATAACCGCGAGATGCTGCAGCTGATCCGCGACGCGCTGAAGAAGGTGGCGTCGCTCGATCTCGCGACGGCGATGCGCGAGATGGTGAAGGCCACGCTCGACGCGCACCTGGTCGATCCCGCCCTGCATCGCATCTTCGCCGACCAGGTGCCGCGCATGGGCCAGCTCGCCAAGATCGAAGCGCTGAAGGAGGAGACCTTCGCCTTGATCCGGGCCTACCTCGAAGACCGCCGCAAGGAGATCGCCGTTCGCGACCTTGATGCAGCGACCTCCATTCTGGCGACCACGGTCGAGGCCCTGACGCATGAGTTCGTCATCAACAAGCCCAATGCCCTGGACCGCGACCGGGATCGGTTCGTCAACGAGGTGACGCGCCTGGTCGCGGGCTATCTGACGCCCGGGCGCGCCTGATCCTTTCCTTCTAAGCGTGGGGAGGTATGCCTGCATCGCACTGGACGGACAGGGCCCGCGGTCCCAGACTCCGCTGCGTGTAACCGGGGTAACGGCATGACCAGTTTTCCGGAAGACACCCAGGAGGAAACCGGGCTCGATCGCGCGAGCGGCATCCCAGGATGCGCGCTCTCGCAAGGCATGCCCTAAAAGAACCTGCAATCGTCCTCGTCGAGCCTGCGAAGAATTTCCTCGGACTGATCTCCACCACAAACGGAGGAAACCGATGGGTAATTGGCTCAGTGAACGCGAACAGCGCCTGGTCGCCGGCGCCGAAGCCGCCTCGGCGGCGACGCCGATCCCGACCCAGATCGTCTCCAACGGCGAGTATCTGCCGCCGCCGCAGTCGGCGACCCAGAAGCGGGTCGAGGCGCGGCTGAACGAGTTGGCCGACGCCAACGCGGCGCGGCTCGGGCTCAACCGCCGCCAGTTCTTCCGCACCTCGTGCGGCATGGCGGCGGCGTTCGTCGCCATGAACGAGGTCTATGGCGGCAACGTCTTCCAGGTGACGCCGGCCGAGGCGCGCGAGCCCGAGCTGGCGCAGGCCCGCGCCGATGGCCTTTCAGGCCAGTTCATCTTCGACGTCCAGACCCACTTCGTGCGCGACGACTTCGAGCACAAGGAGCTTCTCGACCTCGCCAAGTTCGCCAGCGTGAACTGGAACAAGAAGCTCGCCGAGGAGGGCGTGGCCTCGCTCGGCCGCTACAAGTTCCAGAACTACGTGAAGGAGATCTTCTATGACAGCGACACCAGCCTGGCGTTGCTGAGCGGCGCGCCGTTCGACGATCCCACCTGGTGGTTCCTGTCGAACGAGCAGATGGCCCAGGCGCGCGCCCTGATCAACGGCTTCGCGGGCTCGCGGCGGCTGCTGGCGCACAGCCTGATCATCCCTGGCCAGCCCGGCTGGATGGATGAGGTCGACAAGGCGATCGCCGTGCACAAGCCCGAGTCGTGGAAGGGCTACACCATCGGCGACCCGCTCAATCCGTCGAAGTTCCCGTGGCGGCTCGACGACGAGAAGCTGGTCTATCCGTTCTACGAGAAGGCGGTGAAGGCCGGCATCACCACCATCTGCATCCACAAGGGCTTGCTGCCGCCCGACTACGAGAAGTCCTATGCCGGCGTGTGGCAGTACGCGACCGCCCAGGACATCGGCAAGGCGGCGAAAGACTGGCCGCAGATGAAGTTCGTGATGTACCACGCCTGCCTGCGCCCGGCCTTCGAGCTGCCCGAGCAGGCGTGGGGCGAGTTCGAGCAAACCGGCCGCATGAAGTGGGTCTCCGATCTCGCCGAGATCCCGCAGAAGTATGGCGTCAACAACGTCTACGCCGAGCTCGGCACGGCCTTCGCCAACTCGGCCGTGTCGCATCCCAAGTTCTGCGCCGCCCTGGTCGGCACGCTGATCAAGGGCATGGGCGCCGACCACGTGCTGTGGGGCACCGATTCGGTGTGGTACGGCTCGCCGCAATGGCAGATCGAGGCCATGCGGCGGCTCGAGATCCCCGAGGACATGCGCAAGAAGCACGGCTTCGCCGCCCTGGGCGACGCCAACAGCATGACCAAGCAGATGATCTTCGCCAACAATGCGCTCGGCATGTACGGCATCCGCTTGAAGGCTGCGTCCAACACGAAGATGCCGGCCTACTCAGAGGACAGGTTCGCCGCGCTCAAGAAGGACTACGCCTTGGCCGCGGCCGGCCCGTCGAACCTGCGCTACGGCTACGTGCGCGCGGATTGAGCAAAGCCTTCCTCCCCTTCGCGGAAGCCGCGAAGGGGAGGTGGCCCGAAGGGCCGGAGGGGTCGTGAGCACCAGTACTGAAGCCCATGACGCCTCCGTCGCCATTCCTTTCTATCGCCGCGTGCCCTCACGTGAACACAATTACCATCTAAAGTAGCAATGGGTGGGTCGTGTCTCGCATTCCGAGTGGAAAGGCGGGTTCGATCATGCCGGTGTTCATCCTACTGGGTTGGCTTGTCGGACTGGTTCTCGGCGCGCTCGCCACGGTCACCGCACTCCTCAGTCTTGGATTTGCCTTGCAGGGCGTGCTGGGCGCACTCGGCGGTGTGCTGGCGCCCATGGTTGCCGCGTTGGGCTCGCTGGCCCTCGCCGTGGCCATCCTGTTCCTCGTCATGGGCTTCCTGGTCGCCTACTTGATCGCGACGAGGAGCATCGCGCCGTTGCTGCCGGCCGGGGCCACCTTTCCGCTGGCGGCGCCCTTTCCGACGCCGGTGCCGGTCACCCTGGCGGCCACGCCCGGCGAGTTCTTCGGGCGCGGCTTGCTGATCGGCATGAACGTGTCCGTCGATGTCATCCTGCTGTCCCTGGTACCCATCGTCGGCCCGGTGCTGGCAACCTGGGCGTTCACGGTCATATCCCTGGCCGCCGTCATCTTCGTCGCGCGCAACCGGGTCTATCAGGGCTTCCTCGGCTGGTCCGCCTGGCTGTTCCCGCTGTCCTGGCTGGCGACTGTCTTCGGCCTGCTCCTGTTCTTCATCAACATCCCGTTCGCCTTCACCGCCTTCGGCATCGGCGCCTTCGCGTTCGACTGGACCACCGGGGTCATCGAGACGCGCGGCGGCCTGAGCGGTGTGACGGGCTTCAACGGCGGCTTCTCGCTCGGCAACTTCACCTTCCTGGCGGGCACCACGGCGGCAGGCGCCGCGGCCGGCCGCTTCACGACGCCGTCGACCAGCTCGCACGAGACCGGACATTCGCTCAACACGGCGGCTATGGGCGGCGTCGTGCTGTGGATCAACGCAATCGACGAGAACATCTTCCCGTCGAGCGAGAACCTCGCCTATGGCGAGCTGACGGCCGAGGGCCATTCGCGCAACATGCCCGGCACGGCGGTCGCCGACTTCTCGTTGCGGCTGTGGTTCTGACGCCATGCCGACCAGGAACCAACCCCTCACGGAGCGGGCCTCCAAGGTCCAGGCGCGTAGCGCCGGCGTCCTGGAAGTGACGTCGCCGGATCAGCTGGCGGCGCTCGCGGCCCCGCTGTCGCGGTGGTCGCCCCTTGCGACGCTCTCGCTCAAGCTGCCGTTCGTCGAGGCCGAGCTTCAGCGCAAGTCCGAGCGGCGACTGAACTTCCTGCGGGGCGTTTGCGGCTGCCAGGCCGGCGCCCTGTTCGCGCTTGCTGCGCTCGCCTGGTCGATCGCGGGTCCACCGTCGATCCTGGTGCCGGAGTCCGGCTCGACGCCCGTCATGGTGTTGTACGCGGCCGCCTTCGTCGTCGGCATGGGTATCCTGGGCAAGGCCCTGGCGATCGTGGCGGCACGCGCAGTCTTCGCCTCGCAGGCATCCTTGCTCGTGAGGCGCGCACGATCAGCAGAGCGGGGGTTGCCATGAACTGTCGCGACATCGGCCAGTGGTTCACCGACAACGTCGAGCAGTGGGTCAATCAGTGGCGCGCCTCGGCCGACCAGCAATGCACCCAGGCGCAGCACTGGCTCGAACAGGTCGAGCAGGACCTCCAGAGCTGGCTGCATACCCAGCAGCAGCGCTGCTCGGAGCAGGAGTGCAACTGGGGGTGCCTGTGCTGCAACAAGTGGTTCTGCTGGCTGATCGACGTGCTGGTCCAGGTCATCACGGTCGTCATCACGACCATCGATCATGTGATTGCAGCGATCTGCCACCTGATCGTCACCCTGATCTGGGTGCTGGCGTCGATCGTCGTCCAGGTGGTCAAGTGGGCGGTGCTCGCCATCGTCTGCGGGCTGGAAGCGCTGTGCGGGCTCCTGATCCTTGTGGGTGCGCTGGCGTTGCTGGTGGTCCTGCTGGCCATCGTGGCGCAGGGCGTGCCGGCCTGGGCCGCGATCGCCGCACCCTGGATCCCGATCGCGCTCCCCGTTGCGGTTGCGGCGCTGGTGCTGGCGCGCTCCCTGTGCGACGCGAGCCGCTGCCGCGCCTTCGGCGCCATCGGCTGGGCGCTCAAATGGGCCATCGTGGCGGGCGCCATCATCGCCGTTGTCATGCTGAGCCCGCTCTCGGCGCTGATCGTCGTCATCTTCGGCGGCCTGATCGCGGCGTTGATCGTCGCCATCGAGCGGATCCCCTGCACGCTGCCGCGCATGCTGGGGCTGCCCTAGGGCTCGCTTCAGGCGGCAGCGCCGCAATGAGTCAGTACGATTTCGGACTCGACCGCAGGCGCCCGCCGACGCGTGGCAGCGGGAGCAGGGTGCTCTCCGGCTGTTGCCCCGCCGCCGGAGCGATGGGGAAGACGAAGACCTCCGGATCGCCGTTGCCGTCGACCACCTCCAGGCCGATCTCGCGGTCAAGGAAGGCGATGCGCTGCAGGCGATGGGCCGGGATGGCGTGCTCGAGGCAGGTCTGGCCGAGCTGCCCCAGGACGGCGAGCAGGTCGGGATAGTCGGGCCGAAGCGTCGGCCGGGTCAGCAGCTCGATGGCGCCGGGTGTGGATTGCAGGTCGACGGCTACCAGTTCGTGTGCCGTGAGCCCCCGATCACTCAATATCTCGTAGATCGCCGCCATCAGGTTCAGGGCGTCGCGTCCGCGCTCGCCTCGCTCCGGTGCTTCGAAGCCGATTGCAATTCCCACACACCACCTCCAGGCAATAAATGGTGCGGGACAGGGCAGGGTTGTGAGACGTCATAAAAGATTCTGGGGATAATGTTGGCGCTTCCCTCCCCACGCTCCGCGTGGGGAGGGAGTCACAGCGGCGCCAGATCCCCCAGCATGGTCGGGATGAACTCGGCAATCGTCGGATGAATATGCATGGCCCGCTGCAACACCGTGTAGGGCGCCTTGGCGTACATGGTGTCGAGCACGCAATGGATCGCCTCGTCGCCGCTGGCGCCGAGGAAGCTCGCCCCCAGGATCTGCTGGGACTCGGCGTCGACCAGCACCTTCATGAAGCCCTCGGTCTCGCCCTTCTCGTAGGCGCGGCTGACGTCCTCCATGGCGATCTTGGCCATCAGCGCGCGCTTGCCGCTTTTGCGCACCTCCGCCTCGGTCATGCCGGCGCGTCCCAATGGCGGATCGGTATAGAGCGCATAGGCGGTGATGCGATCGCTGACGCGGCGCGAGTCGCCGTCCAGCAGGTTGGCCGCCACAATCTCGTAGTCGTTCCACGCCGTGTGGGTGAAGGCGCCGCGCCCGTTGCAGTCGCCCAGCGCCCAGATGCCGGGCACGTTGGTGCGAAGCTCGTCGTCGACCTCGATATAGCCGCGCTTGTCGGTCTTCACGCCGGCGCGCTCCAGCCCGAGATCGTCGGTGTTGGGCCGCCGCCCCGTCGCCAGCAGGAGATGCGAGCCCGGCACCTCCATCGGCCCGCCCTCGCAGGAGACCTGCAGGGCGATGCCGCCGTCCTTCTTCGCGGCGCGCAGGCACTTCGCATTGGTGCGTACGTCGATGCCCTCGCGGCCGAGGAACGCCGCGATCTCCCGCGACACGTCCTCGTCCTCGCGCGGGACCAGCCGCGGCCCGAGCTCGACCACCGTCACCCGGCTGCCGAAGCGGCGATACATCTGGCCGAACTCCAGCCCGATGTAGCTGCCGCCCAGCACCACCAGATGCTCGGGCAGGAAGTCGACATCCATCATCGAGCTGTTGGTGAGGTACTCGACCTCGGCGAGGCCCGCGATGTCGGGCACGGCGGCGCGGCCGCCGACATTGAGGAAGATCTTCTCGGCCTGCAGGACGTCGTTGCCGACCTCGACCTCGTTGCGTGCGCGCAGCCGCGCATGGCCCTCGTAGACCGTGCAGTTCTCGAGCGTCTTCAGTGAGCGCTCGACGCCGCGGGTCGAGGCGCCTGCGACCTCGTCCTTGCGCGCCTTGACGCGCTTCATGTCGACCTTGATCTCGCCGGCGCTGAAGCCGTAATCGGCGCCGCGGCGCGCGACGTGAGCGGCGTAGGCGCTGGCGACCAGGGTCTTGGTCGGCGTGCAGCCGGTGTTGACGCAGGTCCCGCCGAAGCGCTTGCGCTCGACGATCGCCACCTTCATGCCGGCGCCCGCCAGCCGTCGCGCCAGCGCTGGCCCCGCCTGCCCGGTACCGATGATGATCGCGTCGTACGTCGTCATGGCGGTCTCCTCATGCTCATGGCTGGGAGCGCGCCACTCCGTGGCGCTCATGTATCGTTGGGACAAGAACGCGCCACGGCGTGGCGCGCTCCCAGCGAAGACAGATCAGGCCGCGCGCACCTCGGCAAGCCGTTTCCTTGAGAACTCGTCGTCCCAGCAGACGGCGGCTTCCCAGGCGGCCGACGCTTGCGCGGCGATGTCAAAGGCGCCGTCGTTCAGGCCAGCGGCATTGTGGGGCAGCACCAGGTCGAGGTCGGGGACGTCGACATGCGCCTCGTCCCAGTCGATCAGCGCGACCCGTTCCGCCGTCAGGCGGACGTTGCCGGGGTTGTGGTCGCCGTGGACGACGCATGTCTCCCGTCCGACCAGCCGCGCCCACGCCGCCCGGCATCGGGCAACGCCTTCGGCTGGCATCGCACCGAGATCGATCCTTGTCCCGGTCTCGGCGTGCAGGAGGTCGATCGACGAACGCCAACCGGGACGTTGCGGCCAGCCTCGCGTCAGACGATGCAGGCGGCGCAGCATGTCGGCGACGCGACGCCAGTCGGCCTCGGTCTCGGGCGGCCCGCCCTCGACATAGGTCATCACCACCAGCCCGTCCGAGAACAGCCGGCCGTCCATCGTCGGGATCGGCAGCGGCACGGCGAGACCTTCGCGGTCGAGGTATTTCAGGAGCTCGGTTTCCCACGCCAGATCGGCGTCGCTCCTGGCCCCGAGGCGGCCGACTGCGACGCGTCCGTTGACGCGCACGCGCCACACGTCATTGGCCACGCCGCCGGCCAGCCGATCGACGCGGGCCGCGTCTTTGCCCCACTGCCTGAGTGCATCCCATCCCACTGGCGGCAGCTCCTTTCAGTTGGCGTAAGAGTTACTCTGCTCATGGTCTTCCGGACCGCCGGCCTCTGGCCGGCATCATGATCATGAGCCAAAAGAGCATGAGAAGAGCGCCGCGGTGACCCTGCATCCGTGTTTATCTGTGGCTATTCTTCAGTCTTGCTCACTCTCGAGCTTCTGCCGCAACGCCGCGACGACGCGGCCGACGGCCTCGATATCCTTCACCGCCAGCCCGTCCGACAGGCCGTTGACCCACGGCACCTGCAGGCGCATGGCGGCCTCGAAGGCCCGCCGTCCCTTGTCGGTCAGCACCACGAGCTGCGCCCGCCGGTGATGCGGGTTGGCCTCGAAGGCGAGCAGGTCGTCGTCCGCCAGGTCGTTGACGATGCGCTGCACGTTCTGGCGGTTGGCGCCGAGATTGCGCGCCAGCCAGGCGACCGGCTGCGGCCGTTCGGCGGCGACGATGGCCCCCAGCACCTGCCAGCGCGCGCTGGTCAGGCCGAGCGGGGCCACCAGGCGGTCGCCGGCGGTCAGGATCAGGCTGTTCAGGCGGAAGAAATCGAGCATCAGGTTGCTCAATGCCGCGCCGGCCCCCGTCCACTTGGCAGGCGTCCACTTTGCCGGCGTCGATCTGGGTTCACGCATTCGTCACCATAGATTCATATTGACATGATGATGTCAAAATATTATGTCACCACCATACCAAATAGACATCATCATTACATAAAAGAACCGTCATGAGCCTGTTGCGCCCCCTGGATCCCGCCTTTCCCATCGACCGCCAGCTCAGCCTCGAGGCCGGCCCCGTGGTGCTGGTCAACGTCTTCACCCTCGACAAGGCGGACGAGCAGGCCTTCCTCGCCGCCTGGGAGGGCGATGCCCATATCATGAAGCGCCAGCCCGGCTTCATCTCGACCCAGCTGCACCGCGCCATCGGCGAGAGCCCGACCTACCTGAACTACGCCGTGTGGGAATCGACCGCCGTGTTCCGCGCCGCCTTCGCCAATCCCGAGTTCCGCGCCAAGCTCACGGCCTATCCGTCGTCGGCCGTCGCCTCGCCGCACCTGTTCCAGAAGGTCGCCGTGCCGGACATCTGCGTGGCGTAGGCTGCTCATGGTCTCCCGGACCGCCGGCCTCCGGCCGGCATCATGATCATGAGCCGGCCGGAGGCCGGCGGTCCAAAAGAGCATGAGAAGCGCCGCGGTGACTCTGCATCCGTGTTTATCTGTGTTCATCTGTGGCTAGTTCATGGTCCACGCGGAGACACTCGATGCGTCCGGCCTTTCTCGTGCTGGCAGCGGCATCACTATCGGCAACCATCGTCGCCTCCAGCAGGGCGCAGGAAGACGCCGCACCCATCTTCGGCATCACGCTCCCGCCCGGCTATCGCGAGTGGAAGGTGATCTCGGTGGCCCATGAGGCGGGCAAGCTCAACGACCTGCGCGCCATCCTGGGCAACGACATCGCCTACAAGGCGGCGCGCGAGGGGCAGTTGCCGTATCCCGACGGCAGCATCGTCGCCCGCGTCGCCTGGAGCTACGAGCCGCTGCCGGAAAGCGCCGAGGCCTTCGGCCAGGCGCAATCCTTCGTCGCCGGCAAGCCCACCAACGTGCAGTTCATGGTCAAGGACTCCACCAAGTACGCCAGCACCGGCGGCTGGGGCTTCGCCCAGTTCGACAACAACAAGCCCGCCGGCGAGGCGGTGCACAATGCCTGCTTTGCCTGCCATGCCATCGCCAAGGGCCGCGACCTGGTCTTCAACAGGTATGCGCCCTGACGCTCATCGCCGGGGGCGCGCCACTCCAGTGGCGCTCAT
>JADHLS010000065.1 GCA_016780605.1 Reyranella sp. | reverse complement strand
CTTTGCCGACCTGGTCGACAAGCTGATGCCGACGGTGGTCAACATCACGACCACCCAGAACGTGCCGCAGCAGGGCCCGCGCCTGCGCGACATGCCTCAGCTGCCGCCCGGCTCGCCCTTCGAGGAGCTGTTCAAGGAGTTCTTCGACAAGCGCGGCGGCGAGGAGCAGAAGCGCCGCGGCACGTCGCTGGGCTCGGGCTTCGTGGTCGATCCGGACGGCTACATCGTCACCAACAACCACGTCATCCAGGGCGCCGAGGACATCACGGTCATTTTCCGTGACGATACCCAGCTTAAGGCCAAGCTGGTCGGCTCGGACAGCCGCATCGACGTCGCCCTGCTCAAGGTCGAGCTGCCCAACAAGAAGCCGCTGCCCGCCATCAAGTGGGGCGATTCCGACAAGGAGCGCGTCGGCGACTGGGTGATCGCCATCGGCAACCCGTTCGGCCTTGGCCACTCGGTGACAGCCGGCATCATCTCGGCGCGCGGCCGCTCGCTGAACGATTCGCTCGACGACTACCTGCAGACCGACGCCGCCATCAACAAGGGCAACTCGGGTGGTCCGTTGTTCAACAGCCAGGGCGAGGTGATCGGCGTGAACACGGCGATCTATTCGCCGTCGGGCACCAATGCCGGTCTCGCCTTCTCGATCCCGTCCAACCTCGTGAAGCAGGTCGCCGACCAGCTGCGCGAGTTCGGCCGCGTCAAGCGCGGCTGGGTCGGGGTGAGTTACCAGAGCGTCACCGACGACATCGCCGACAGCTTCGGGCTCGACCGCGCCCGCGGTGTGCTGGTGGCCAACGTCGTGGCCGATGGCCCGGCCGCCAAGGCGGGCCTGAAGCGCAACGACATCATCCTGAGCTTCGCCGGCCAGGACGTGCTCGACCTGCGCCGTTTCCCGCGGTTGGTCGCCAATGCCCGCGTCGGCAGCACCGTCGACCTGGTGGTCTGGCGCGGCGGCAAGGAAGTGCCCCTGAAGCTGCGCATCGGCGAGCAGGAGGAAGAGGGCAAGCAGACCGCGTCGGCCCAGGGCGGCGGCAAGAAGCCGGCCGAGCCCGACCAGCCGGTCACCTCGACCGTCGAGCAGCTCGGCCTCACCCTGCAGAAGGTCACCGACCAGCTGCGCGAGAAGTATGGCCTCTCCGACCAGGTGAAGGGCGTCGTCGTCACCAAGGTGGCGGCCAACAGCCCGGCGGCCGAGAAGCAGCTGCAGGCGGGCGACGTCATCCTCGAGGTCGACCAGAAGCCGGTCACCACCCCGCAGGAAGTGACCGACATCGTCACCAAGCTGCAGCAGGCCAAGAAGCGCTCGGTCCTGCTGTTCGTCGAACGCCAGGGCGACCCCCGGTTCGCGGCGTTGAGGCTGACGAAGTAGTCTTGCCGGACCGCGGACCTCCAGGTCCGCTCATCCTCTTCCTTCATGCTCCTCTCCCCCAAGGGGGGAGAGGAACCTGAATCATAAGCGGGCCTGGAGGCCCGCGGTCCGGCAAGAGCTAACCCACCTTCACCACCAGCTTCCCGAAGTTCTCGCCCTTCAGCAGGCCCATGAAGGCCTCGGGCGCGCGGGCGAGGCCGTCGACGATGGTCTCGCGGCTCTTGATCTTGCCTTCCTTCACCAGGGCGCCGACCTCGTTCACGAAGTCGCCCATCAGCGCCACGTGGTCGGAGACGATGAAGCCCTGCAGCGTGAGCCGGCGCTGCACGATGGTGAACATCTTGGGCGGCCCCGCCATCGGCGTCTGGTCCTGGTATTCCGAGATGGCGCCGCAGAAGGCGACGCGGCCGAAATTGTTCAGCCGTTCGAACACGGCGTGGAAGATCCGGCCGCCGACATTCTCGAAGTCGGCGTCGATGCCCTGCGGGCAGAGCTTGTCGAGCACGGCGCCCACGTCGTGCTCGGTCTTGTGGTTGAAGCAGGCGTCGTAGCCCGCTTCGCGCACCGCCCAGGCGCACTTGTCCTCGCCGCCGGCGCAGCCCACAACCCGTGCGCCGGCGAGCTTCGCGAGCTGGCCCGCCACCTGGCCGACCGCACCGGTCGCCGCCGAGACGAACGCGGTCTCGCCGGCCTTGGGCTTGCAGATGTGCCTGATGCCGTACCAGGCGGTGAACGACGGCATGCCCAGCACGCCGAGATGAGCCGAGAGCGGCGCCAGGCCGGGGTCGATCTTGCGCAGGCCCTTGCCGTCATGGAGCGTGTGGGTCGCCCAGTTCAGCATGCCGATCACCGTGTCGCCCTTGGCGAAACGCGGGTTCTTCGACTCCACGACCTCGCCGACCGAGCCGCCGGTCAACGGCTTGCCGAGCTCGAAAGGCGGTGTGTAGGAGCGCAGCTCGGTCATGCGCGGCCGCATGTAGGGATCGAGCGACAGGAAGCGCGAGCGGATCAGCACCTGTCCGTCGGCCGGCGCAGGCAGGCTCGCGGTCTCCTCGCGGAAGCACTCGGCGGTGACGTCGCCGGTCGGACGCTTGGCCAGTACGATCTGAGTGGCGTCGGTCATGGATCGATCCTTTCGACGAAATCCCTGCGGCGATAGCCCTGCAGGTAGAGCAGCGCGGTGAGGTCGCCGTTGTCGATGCGCGCCGGAACCTGGGCCGCGACCGCGGGCTTGGCATGGAAGGCGACGCCCATCCCCGCCGCTTGCAGCATCGGCAGGTCGTTGGCGCCATCGCCTACCGTCAAGGCGTCAGCCGGCGTCAATCCGTGCCGCGCGGCCAGCTCTTTCAGGGTCGCAAGCTTGGCTTCCCTGCCCAGGATCGGTGGTTCGACCGTGCCCGAGAGCGTGGTGCCGTCGTGCTTCAGCGTGTTGGCGGCATTGGTGTCGAACCCCAGCGCCTTCTGCACCATGGCGGTGAAATACGTGAAGCCGCCCGACACCAGGGCGCAATGAGCGCCGTGCTTCTTCATGGTCGCAACCAGGGTGGCGCCACCCGGCGTGTAGCGGATGCGCTTCGCCGCCTCGTTGAGCCTGGCAACCGCCAGCCCTTTGAGGAGCCCGACGCGCTCGGTCAGGGCACCGGCGAAGTCGATCTCGCCGTTCATGGCGCGGGCCGTGATGCCGGCGATCTTCTCCCGCAAGCCCAGGAACTCGGCCAGTTCGTCCAGCATCTCGTTCTCGATGATGGTCGATTCCATGTCGGCGACGAGCAGCTTCTTGCGCCGACCCACCGCCGGCACGACAACGGCATCGAGCGCCGTCATGCCAACCGCCCGGGCATCGCCGTCGAAGGGGATGTCGCAAGCGATCTCCGGGGCGAGCCAATTCGGCGTGCCGACGGTGGCGCCCTGCGCCTGCAGCACGGCGATGGCGTTGCGGATCGCGCCGTCATTCAGCGCGGGATGGTTGGCGCTCGAGATCAGGACGAGGACGTTTTTCACGCCTCGGCTCTAGCGGCGGCATGGTGGATTTGCAAACAATTCGCCCGCATGGATGCTCAAGTCCTCGTCGTCACCGGTCCGACCGCCAGCGGCAAGTCGGCGCTCGCGCTGGCGCTCGCCGAGCGTCATGGCGGCACGGTGATCAACGCCGATGCCATGCAGACTTACGACGCCTTCCCGATCCTGACGGCACAGCCGACGGACGAGGAGCGTCGGCGCGTGCCGCATGCGCTCTACGGCGTGCTGCCGCTCAGCGAGACCTTGTCGGCGGCGCGCTGGCGCGATTTGGCAACGACCGAAATCGAGCGCTCCATCGCCGGGCAGCGTCTGCCCATCCTGTGCGGCGGCTCGGGCCTCTATCTGCGCACCCTGATGCAGGGCATCGCCCCCATTCCCGACACGCCGCCCGGTTTGCGCGACGAGGCGAATGCCGACTGGAAGGCGATGGGCGCCGCGGCCTTCCGCATGCGACTGGCCGAAAAGGATCCGGCGATCGTGGCGCGCCTGAAGCCCGGCGATCGCCAGCGCCACGTCCGCGCCTGGGAAGTCTTCAAGTCGACCGGCCGTCCGCTCAGCGCCTGGCAACAAGGCGACGGCGTCAGGCCGCCCTGGCGCTTCGTTACCGCGCTGCTGGCCCCGGAACGCGGCTGGGTCCGGGCGCGCATCGAGGCGCGCTTCGATAGTATGCTGAAGGCGGGCGTGCTCGACGAAGTCCGCGTGGTGTTCGATCGCCGGCCCGACCCGCGCTGGCCCGGTCTCAAGGCGCATGGCGCGCCCGAGCTTTTCGCCCACTTCCGCGGCGAGCTTTCGCTCGAAGATGCCCGTCGCATCGGCATCGATCACACTCGCCAATACGCCAAGCGCCAGATGACGTGGTTTCGTCACCAGATGACACCAGATGTGGTGGTCGATCCGATGTCGAACCTGGGTTTGGAGGCGACTGAGAAATTATTGACCAAAACAGGACCCTGAAACTTTACATTTCGTGCGATTTCGGTTGATTCCTCCCGACCCGGCCCTTACGTTCCGGCCGCCGCAAAACACCCGTTTTGCGGCTCATTTGTCATGAGGAGACCCGTGTCATGAAGCCCGAGGAGTCCGCCACGACTGGCGCCGATCTGCTGGTGAAAGCCCTGATCGACGAGGAAGTCGAGGTCGTCTTCGGCTATCCCGGCGGCGCGGTCCTTCCGATCTACGACTCCCTCTTCAAGCAGAACCGGCTGCGCCACATTCTGGTGCGTCACGAGCAGGCTGCGGTGCATGCCGCCGAAGGCTATGCGCGCTCGACCGGCAAGGTCGGCGTGGTGCTTGTGACGTCCGGCCCCGGCGCCACCAATGCCGTGACCGGCCTCACCGACGCGCTGATGGATTCGGTGCCCATCGTCTGCCTCACTGGCCAGGTGCCGACACACCTGATCGGCAACGACGCCTTCCAGGAAGCCGACACGACGGGCATCACCCGGCCCTGCACCAAGCATAACTACCTGGTGAAGGCGGTGGAGGATCTCGCGCGCACCGTCCATGAGGCGTTCTACGTGGCGCGCTCCGGTCGCCCGGGCCCGGTCGTGATCGACCTGCCCAAGGACGTGCTGATGAACAAGCACGACTACGTGGCGCCCAAGAAGCCGGTGCAGCACAAGAGCTACCGGCCGCAGGTCAAGCCCGACCCGAAGAAGGTCGAGCAGGCGATCGAGCTGATCGCCGGCGCCAAGCGGCCGATCTTCTATGCCGGCGGCGGCATCGTGAATGCAGGCCCCAAGGCCTCGAAGCTGCTGACGCAGTTCGTGCGCCTGACGGGCTATCCCATCACCAACACGCTGATGGGGCTCGGCACCTTCCCGGCGAGCGACAAGCAGTTCCTCGGCATGCTCGGCATGCACGGGACCTACGAAGCCAATCTCGCCATGTATCACTGCGACGTGATGATCAACATCGGCGCGCGCTTCGACGATCGCATCACCGGCAAGCTCGCCGAGTTCTCGCCCAAGTCGAAGAAGATCCATGTCGACATCGACCCCAGCTCGATCAACAAGAACGTGCGCGTCGACCTGCCGATCGTCGGCGACGCCGGCCTGGTGCTCGAGGAGTTCGTCCGGCTCTGGAAGGCCAAGCAGCCGAGAACCGACCAGAAGGCCCTGAAGGCGTGGTGGGCCGAGATCGACAAGTGGCGCGCCCGCAACTGCCTCGCCTACAAGCAGGACAAGGAGACGATCAAGCCCCAATACGCGCTCGAGCGGCTCTATCACCATATCAAGGACAAGGATCACTTCATCACGACCGAAGTGGGCCAGCACCAGATGTGGGCGGCGCAGTTTCTGAAGTTCGAGCAGCCCAACCGCTGGATGACCTCGGGCGGGCTAGGCACCATGGGCTACGGCTTCCCGGCGGCGATGGGCGTGCAGATCGCGCATCCGGATTCGCTGGTGATCGACGTCGCCGGTGAGGCCTCGATCATGATGAACATCCAGGAGCTCTCGACGGTGGCGCAATATCGGCTGCCGGTGAAGATCTTCATCCTGAACAACCAGTACATGGGCATGGTGCGTCAGTGGCAGGAGCTGCTGCATGGCGGCCGCTATTCCGAGAGCTACATGGAATCGCTGCCCGATTTCGTGAAGCTCGCCGAGGCGTTCGGCGCCGTCGGCATGCGTGTCCATGAGCCTGCCAAGCTCGACGAGACGATCAAGCAGATGATCGCCATCAAGAAGCCGGTCATCGTCGACGTGCTGGTCGACAAGGCCGAGAACTGCTTCCCGATGATCCCCTCGGGAGCGGCGCATTACGACATGCTGCTGGGTCCCGACGACCACGCCGCCAAGCCGGTGTCGGAGGAAGGCATGGTGCTGGTGTGAACGCGCCCCTTTCCTCCATGCAAACGGCCACCTCCAGCCACACCATTTCGGTGCTGGTCGACAACGAGCCCGGCATCCTGGCGCGCGTGGTCGGTCTGTTCTCCGGCCGCGGCTACAACATCGAGAGCCTCACGGTCGCGGAGACCGACGCCAAGGCGAACCTCTCGCGCATCACCATCGTGACCACGGGAACGCCCATGGTGATCGAGCAGATCAAGGCCCAGCTCGACCGGCTGGTGCCGGTTCACACGGTGCGCGACCTCACGGTCGAAGGCCCGCACATCGAGCGCGAGCTGGCGCTGGTGAAGGTCAAGGGCACCGGTGACAAGCGCGTCGAGGCGCTGCGGTTGGCCGACGTGTTTCGCGCCAAGGTGATCGACGCCAAGATGGACTCGTTCGTCTTCGAGGTCACCGGCAACTCCGACAAGGTCGAGACCTTCATCGGCCTGATGGAGACGCTGGGCCTGGTCGATGTCGGCCGCACCGGCATCGTCGCCATGTCGCGCGGCGGCGAGGCGCTGTGATCTCCGTCGGGCGACGGGAGTGGACTACGTCCTGGTCCTCGTCGGTCTCGCTGCCGTTCATCTGCCGGCCGTGGCGAGTCCCGGGCCCTCGACGGTGCTGGTGCTGGGCACCCTCGGCCTGCGCCTGATCTTTGTCAGTCGCTGAGTCTTGCCGGGCGCGCGACACTCCAGTGGCGCTCATGGGCTGTGCGATCGGCAAAAGATGCGCCACTGGAGTGGCGCGCTAAGTGGCGCGCTCCCGGCAAAGAATTACTGCCGCACCCTTGCCTGTACCTCGGCGAGACTGCCCGGCGTCTTGTCGAGCACGAACAGCGCCTCGCTGCGTCCGTTGATGCGCAGCGGGTCGCCCGATTCGCGCTCGGTGATGTCATAGAAGAACTTGCCGGCCTGGTCGCAGTCCCAGCCTTCGCTGAGGCCTGCGGCGCCGCCGCCGGGATAGCGCCGGCAGATCGAGATGATCTCGCGGCCGCGGGAGTTGGGATCGGCGGCAACCCGCCATTCGCCGGCGAAGATCCGGCGCTGGCCGACCATCCAGACGTAATCGCGGCCCTCGGCCGACGTGTAATGGATCTGGGCCGGCCCGCCGCCCCGAGTCCACAGCCAGGTCTTGTTGGACATGCCGTTGCGCGCGGTCTCGGGCGTGGCGTTGTCGATCGCCGCCTGGATCTGCGGCAGGGGCACGGCCGGTCCGGTCGGCGCCGCCGGATCGGGATTGGAACAGGCGGCCAACCCGGCGAGGGCGAGCGAAAACAGAAGCGGGACGTGTCTTTGAGGCATGGAATTGAAGCTGGCCTTTACCGGTCGGGTTGTCTAGTAAGCCGCGTCTTTCGAAGGAAGAGAACTGCCAGGAGGAATGGCCCCAATGCGTGTCTACTACGATCGCGATGCCGACGTGAACCTGATCAAGGGCAAGAAGGTCCTGGTCGTCGGTTACGGCAGCCAGGGCCATGCCCACGCGATGAACCTGCGGGATTCCGGGGTCAAGGATGTGCGCATTGCGCTGAAGCCGGGCTCGGCCACGATCAAGAAGGCCGAGGGCGCCGGCTTCACGGTGATGAGCCCGGCCGACGGTGCCAAGTGGGCCGACATCGTCATGGTGCTGACGCCCGACGAGTTGCAGTCCGACATCTACAACGCCGATCTCGCCCCCAACATGCGGCCGGGCTCGGCGCTTGCCTTCGCGCATGGGCTGAACGTCCACTTCAACTTGATCACGCCGCGGCCCGACATCGACGTGTTCATGATCGCGCCCAAGGGTCCCGGCCACACCGTGCGCTCGGAGTACCTGCGCGGCGGCGGCGTGCCCTGCCTGGTGGCGGTGGCGCAGAATTCGTCGGGCAACGCGCTCGAGATCGGCCTCAGCTACTCCTCGGCGATCGGCGGCGGTCGCGCTGGCACCATCGAGACCACCTTCAAGGAAGAGTGCGAGACCGACCTGTTCGGCGAGCAGGTGGTGCTGTGCGGCGGCCTGGTCGAGCTGATCAAGGCGGGCTACGAGACGCTGGTCGAGGCGGGCTATGCCCCGGAGATGGCCTATTTCGAGTGCCTGCACGAGGTGAAGCTGATCGTCGACCTGATCTTCGAGGGCGGCATCGCCAACATGAACTACTCGATCTCCAACACCGCGGAGTACGGCGAGTACGTGTCGGGCCCGCGCATCGTCACTGCCGAGACCAAGGCCGAGATGAAGCGCGTGCTGGCCGACATCCAGTCGGGCCGCTTCGCGCGCGACTGGATGCTGGAGAACAAGGTCAACCAGGCCTCGTTCAAGGCCATGCGCAAGCGGATGTCGGAGCACCCGATCGAGGAGATTGGCGTCAAGCTCCGCGCCATGATGCCGTGGATCAAGGAGAAGGCGCTGGTCGACAAGACCAGGAACTGACGTCACCTCACCCTGATGAGCATCGCTGCGCGATGCTCATCAGGGTGAGGTTTTTTCAGATGATGTAACCCCCGCCTGCCGCGTCGACCATGGCGCCGGTGATGAAGGAGGCCTCGTCGGACAGGAGCCACAGGATCGTCTCGGCGATCTCGCGGCCTTCGCCGACGCGGTGCATCGGGATCGACTCCTCGATGCGCGCCCGGAAGACCGGGTCCGCCAGCGACTTCTCGGTCATTTCGCTCATCACCATGCCCGGGCGGACGGCGTTGACGCGAATACCCTCGGCCGCCGCCTCGCGGGCGAAGCCTTTGGTGAAGGCATCGACCGCTCCCTTGGTCGCCGCGTAGGCGCTTGCGCCCAGTCGCCCGCCGATGGTCGAGGCCATCGACGAGACGTTGACGATGGCGCCGCCCTGGCCGCCATGGCGCGTCGACATGCGCTTGGCGGCCTCGCGGCAACACAGCATCAGGCCGATCGCGTTGATGGCGAAAAGCTTCTCCAGCCGTGCCGTGTCGTATTCGTCGACTCGCGTGCGGTAGCCGATGCCCGCGCTGTTGACCAGATGGGTGATCGGGCCGAGCGCCCGCTCGGTCTCCTGGAACATCCGCACGATGTCGGCCTCGCGTGCCATGTCGGCCGGCAGGGCGAGGGCTGTTCCACCGGCAGCCTCGACGTCGGCCACGATCTGCCTCGCCTGGGCGTCGCGTGAGCGGTAGTTGACCGCGACCTTGTAGCCGCGTTTCGCCGCGCGACGGGCGGTCTCGGCGCCGATGCCGGAGGCCCCGCCGGTAATCAGAAGGGTTTTCGTCATGGGACGGATGATATAGTGGCCGCAGCCCCCGGGAGGAGAGAATCATGAAAGCCGCCGTTCTGTTCAAGCCCAACGAGCCCCTGCAGGTCGTCGACTGCGAGCTCGATCCGCCCAAGGCGGGCGAGGTCCGGGTCAAGATGAAGGCCTCGGGCGTGTGCCAGAGCGACTGGCACGTCATGAACGGCGACTGGCCATCGCCCATGCCGATCGTGCCGGGCCACGAAGCCGCCGGCGAGGTCGCCGAGGTCGGCGCCGGCGTGACGACGGTGAAGCCGGGCGATCACGTGATCTTCTCCTTCCGGCCGCATTGCGGGCGCTGCCGCTACTGCACGCAGGGCCGCACCGTGCTCTGCATCGGCCGCGCCAGCGTGCCGCCTGGCGCGCTCTACGACGGCACGTTCCGCATCAAGCACAAGGGCCAGGGCATCAACCAGATGGCGCGCATCGGCACCTTCGCCGAGGAGGTCGTGGTGCCCGAGGAGATGGTGGTGCCGATCCGCAAGGACATGCCGTGGCCGCAGGCGGCGCTGGTCGGCTGCTGCGTGGCGACCGGCGTCGGCGCCGTCACGCGCCACGCCAAGATCGAGGCGGGCTCGACGGTGCTGGTGATCGGCTGCGGCGGTGTCGGCCTGAACGCCATCCAGGGTGCCATGCTCTCGGGAGCGAGCAAGATCATCGCTGCCGACATCTTGGACAACAAGCTCGAGATGGCCAAAACGTTCGGCGCCACCCACACCATCAACACAAAGACCAACGAGGACGCCGCCAAGAAGGTGAAGGAGATGGCGGGCGGGCTCGGCGTCGACTACGCCTTCGACGCGGTGTCCAACGATCGCACGCAGGCGCTTGCCTTCGATGCGCTGGCGCCCGGTGGCCATTCTGTGGCTGTCGGCATTTCCGCCGCGACGATCCGCGCCTCCTATTCGCCGTTCATGATGGTGTTCACCGAGAAGAAGGTGAGCGGCACGTTCTACGGATCGGTGCGGCCCGACCTCGATTTCCCGGTGTTGGTCGACCACTACATGAACAAGCGGCTGAACATCGACGGCCTGATCAGCCGCACCTACAAGCTTTCGGAGATCAACGACGGTTTCAAGCGCATGATGGCGGGCGAAGTCGCGCGCGGCGTCGTGGTGTTCGAGTAGGACATCAATTGGCGGCGCTCCAGCACTACGACCTCACCCTGAGGAGCGGCCGCAGGCCGCGTCTCGAAGGGTGGGCAACAGCGAGGCAGGTAGTCCACCCACGCGCGGTTTACCGCGCGCATTCGAGACGCGCACTTCGTGCGCTCCTCAGGGTGAGGTCGTTGTTGTTGCTGCTCACGATGCCCTTGGCGGCGTCGCTCGATGCCGCGGCGCAGGGCCCGTCGGAGCCGCGCATCACCTGCGATCGCGGGCCGTTCGACACCAAGACCTACGGCCGTACGGCGTGGGATCTCTATGGCTGCAGTGACAACCGCTCGATCGCGATCGTCACCGCACGCGGCAATCCCGGCGCTCCGTTCTACTTCCTGTTCGCCGAAAGGAACGGCCAGTACCAGTTGAGCGGCGAGGGCACGGGCCTGCCCGAGGTAACGCGTCAGGCCTACGACGATCTGCGCCGCTTGTCGGACCAGGACATCCAGGCCCTGGTCAAGCAGACGCAGAAGGTGGGCCCGCGACCGAGCCAGTAGGCTCACCCTCCCTGACTATTCTCGGCCGACGATTACGGCCGACGATTGCGGTCGATGGGCGGTTGCCCGATCGTTCGCTTTGAATCGCCTTGCGGGACCACGCGGGCCGGTCTAAACCCGAGCGCGCTTGCCGCGGCGGGCCCGCTGATGCATTGCCCGACCAGTTTTTTCCTAAGAAAGACAGAGACTTAACTCAATGCTGTCGCGCGTCATCGGGCTATTTTCGGCTGACATGGGCATCGACCTCGGGACCGCGAACACGCTGGTCTATGTGAAGGGTCGCGGCATCGTCCTCAATGAACCGTCGGTCGTCGCGCTCACGACGCAAAGCGGCAAGCGCCAGGTGCTGGCCGTCGGCGAGGAAGCCAAGATGATGCTGGGCCGCACGCCCGGCAACATCCAGGCGATCCGCCCGCTGCGCGACGGCGTCATCGCCGACTTCGAAGTCGCCGAGGCGATGATCAAGCACTTCATCTCCAAGGTTCACAATCGCCGCAGCTTCGCCCATCCGCAGATCGTGGTCTGCGTGCCGTCGGGGTCGACGGCCGTCGAACGCCGCGCCATCCAGGAATCGGCCGAGAGCGCGGGCGCCCGCAAGGTCTGGCTGATCGAGGAGCCGATGGCGGCGGCGATCGGTGCCGGCCTGCCGGTGACTGAGCCGACCGGCTCGATGGTGGTCGACATCGGCGGCGGCACGACCGAGGTCGCGATCCTGTCGCTGGGCGGCATCGTCTATCCCCGCTCGGTGCGCGTGGGCGGCGACAAGATGGACGAGGCCATCATCGGCTACATCCGCCGCAACCATAACCTCCTGGTCGGCGAGAGCTCGGCCGAGCGCATCAAGAAGACCATCGCCTCGGCCTGCCCGCCCGACGACGGCGAGGGCCGGACCATGGAAATCAAGGGCCGCGACCTGATGAACGGCGTCCCCAAGGAGCTCGTGATCACCGAGCGCCAGATCGCCGAGAGCCTGCAGGAGCCGGTGAGCGCCATCGTCGAGGCGGTCAAGGTGGCGCTGGAAAACACCGCCCCCGAGCTTGCGGCCGATATCGTCGACAAGGGCATCGTGCTGACCGGTGGCGGCGCCATGCTCGCCAACATGGACACCGTGCTGCGCCAGGCCACCGGCCTGCCCGTCTCGGTGGCCGAGGACCCGCTGCTCTGCGTCGCCCTCGGCACGGGTCATGCGGTGGAGAAC
Source organism: Reyranella sp. (assembly GCA_016780605.1). Lineage (GTDB taxonomy): Bacteria > Pseudomonadota > Alphaproteobacteria > Reyranellales > Reyranellaceae > Reyranella. The sequence continues at coordinate 194 of JADHLS010000065.1, read as the reverse complement.
ATCGACCGTCTGCGCGGCGTGCTGTCGTCGATGTACTAGTCGAGATTCCGCCCCATCGCGGATCCCGCGATGGGGAGGTGCCCGCGAAGCGGGCGGAGGGGTCATGAGCTTCAGTCCTGGTGCTCATGACCCCTCCGTCGGCTGTGCGCCTTTCGAGATTGCGGCCAGGGCCGCAATCTCGAAAGCGCATCGAC
>JADHLS010000064.1 GCA_016780605.1 Reyranella sp. | reverse complement strand
GGATCGTGCAGAAGGATCTCAACATCCAGCCCACCATCACCGTGCGGCCGGGCTGGCCGCTGCGCGTCATCGTGCACAAGGATCTGGTGTTGCGGCCCTATCAGAGGTGAGGGAGGGATCATGGGCGATCTCAAGCTCGAGAAGCTGCCGGACCGCACGCCGGTCAAGCTCACGATCACGATCACGCCAAGCCTTAATCGGGCACTTCAAGCCTATGCGGAGCTGTACCGTGAGACCTACGGCCAGACCGAGCCCGTGCCCGAGCTCATTCCCTTTATGCTGGAGAGTTTCTTGGCCAGCGATCGGAGCTACACCAAGGCGCTCAAGAACCGGCCTGCCGAGGCAATGCGGGCCGGCACCAGGGCGACACGACAGAAACAGCGTTTGGGCGATGCGTCACCACCCGAGAGCTGAGGGAGGTTTGGATGGCCACCATCGGAACGTTTACGCCCTCCAAGGACGGAGGTTGGGTCGGCCGGATACGCACGTTGATGGTCAATAGCAGGGTCCGCTTCGTTCCCAACGACAATCGCAACAACGATCAGGCGCCGGATTACCGAATATACGTAGGCGCCAGCGAAATCGGCGCAGCTTGGCGAGACCGGAGGAACAACGATCGTGCAGGGAAGTATCTCCACGTGCGCCTTGATGATCCCAGTCTGTCGCAGCCGTTGAACGGAGCGATGATCACGGCGGCTGATGGGATCTCGGCTCGGTTGATGTGGAGCAGGCGACGGCCATAGCGCTTGGCGACAGAATCGCGCCAAGTGCCGTCCTCGCGACCTGCCATGAGCAGTTCAATCTTGCCTCCGTAATCATTCGAGCGAAGAATTCCTGTTGAACCGAGCCCACGTCACTTATATCGGGATAAAGGCGAACCAGCAGCTCTACCTGGCTGCTCGCGCTGCACCTTTGTTAGTCAATTCGTGAATCACGGCGCCGACATCGGGGGGTACAGGATCGAGCCATGGCTCGTCCTCCAGCATGCATTTGGCATCGCGATAACCGGCGGCGGTTCGCTCTCCGATCGCGATTTCGGAAAAGTCGTAGTCTTTGCTCGACAGCTCCTCCGGCTCGGTTTGGTGAACGAGGCGTACGATGTGCATCGTGGTCGTGCAGCCGAGCTCCGCTAGGGCATTGAGATGCGGATCCTTCTGGCGGTCCGGCGGCAATGCGTCCCATAGGCCCATCACCGCGCGGCGAAGGTCGTGCTTGGCGCGGTGGGCTTCGATGCTACGGCCGGACCGGCTGGCATAAATAATATCTTTGTGACGCGCTTCGACGTCTTCGATTGTCCGTGGCACCGGCCCCGCGGAATCGAAGAGATCGACCATGAAGCATAAAGTGCTGCGTCGGGGACGTTGATCGATGATGACGTCGAGCGGTGTATTCGACACGATGCCACCGTCCCAATACCACTCTCCATCAATCTCGACCGGAGGAAAGGCGGGCGGAAGGGCGGCGCTCGCCATGATGTGCTCGTGGCTGATCCGCTGAGTCCGGCTGTCGAAATATACTTGCTCACCGGATGACACCTTCACCGCACCGAGGCTGAGCCTCACGGCCCCGTTGTTGATGATGTCGAGGTCGATGATCTCCTCGAGCTTTCGAGATAGCTCTTCGGCGCTGTAATAGCTGAGCGCCGCGGGCGTGCTCGAGGACAAAAACCACGGGCTCACTGCGCGCCAGTGAAAGAAACCGGGTTGGCCAAAAGCTGCGGTCTGCCAAGCACTCCAAGCATTGAAAGCGCGGCGGAGCGGCCCTTTGGCCGGCGCTTGCCAGGGAATGGTGCGGGAAATGTCTTTCCAGAACTTCTCGAGCCTGGCCAGCCGCAGCTCGGGCGCGTTCCCAGCCATGATCGCTGCGTTGATGGCCCCAATCGACGTGCCCGCGAACCAGTCTGGCGAATAGCAAGCTTCCGCAAGTGCGCGGAAGACACCAACCTGATAGGCACCAAGCGCACCGCCACCCTGGAGCACGAGCGCGACCTGGCCTAAGTGAGCCACTGGTCTTTCACTCGCGTGCTCTCGCATGACTGCTCCTATCGCCGAGGTCGTTGGGGGATTCCTTGCACCGATATGGAATCATCCTACCTACTCACACCATCGCCGCTCTCTGCAATCTCTAACTCCATATTCGCTTCGTCGATCGGAAAGGTTTCGTCTTCCAAGGGTGGGCGCGACCTCGCGAGGTCTCTTCGGTGGCCCTGGCAACGAAGTCGGTCGGCGCGTATTCCGCGCGCTCGATGGCATTGATGCAAACAATCTGGTCTTGCCGATGTCTCGCCTATTGCCGCACACGCGCTCGGCATTGCAGCGCGACCTGCGCCGCTCGGGCGCGGAGGCGAGCATCTCGGTGGCTACGGGGGAACGTGGATCGCGGCTGCGATCTCCGACCGGGTGATGGCGGCCCATTCCATTGCGGACGGATGGGCCGCGAGCTGCGGGATGAGACCTCGAGTGAGGGTTCGCGACATATTCGTTCCGCCGGCCCGCCATACCGCTGCTTCCGTCGCGCCTAGCCGGCGCAGCAAGACAGCTTGGCAACGTCCTTGCTGAAGGCCTGGGCCGCGAGTTTCAGTCCTTCGACCGTGGTCAGGTAGGGAAAGATCGTGTTGGCCAGTTGTTCGACGGTGAAGCCCGCTTTGATCGCCACCGCCGCCGTCTGGATACTGTCGGCACCTTCGGGCGCCAGAATATGGGCGCCGAGCAGCTTGCCGCTTGTCGCGTCGGCGATCAGCTTGATCAGGCCGCGCGTGTCGCGGGCCGCAAGCGCGCGCGGCACATTGGAGAGATCGACTGTCGAAATCTTGACCTTCGTTCCGGCAGCGCGTGCCCGGGCTTCTGTCAGTCCGACGCTCGCAATCTGCGGATCCGTGAACACGACCGCCGGCATTGCCGAGGCGTCGTACGGCTTGCTGTTACCGTTGAGCGCATTTTCTGCGGCTAGCCGCGCGCCGTACGCCGCCATATAGACGAACTGATCGTGCCCCGTCACGTCGCCCGCGGCATAGGTGTCGGGCTTCGAGGTGCGCATGCGGTCGTCTATCCTGATGCCGCCCTCGGGCAGGAGTTCGACGCCGGCCTCGAGCAAACCCAGCCCTTCGGTGTTGGGCTGGCGACCGGTTGCGACCAGGACCTGCTCCGCGACTAGTGTCTCAGCTGACGCATCGGCAAGAACTGACAACGCGATGCCTTGAGGTGTTTTCCGTATGCTTTGGTAAGAAAGCCCCGAGCGGACGAGGATGCCTTCTTGGGTGAAGTAACGCGTCAAAGCCGCCCCGATTTCAGGCTCGGATTCAGGCAGCAAGCCGCGACGCGTGGCGATGGTGACTTTGACGCCAGCCCTGGCGAACATTTGACCGAGCTCGCATCCGACATAGCCGCCGCCGACGATGAGCAGTGACCCTGGCAGCCGTTCCAGTTCGAGCGCCGTCGTGCTCGTGAAATAGTGAACGGTGGCGAGTCCCGGGATGGCTGGCAGGGCGGGCGACGCACCAGTGGCGACGATCACCCTTCCAGCAGCGATGGCTTCGGAGGCCACTATCACGCCACCTTCGGTCAGGCGAGCGGCGCCTTCACGATAGGTGATTGAATCGTAGCTGGGCAACAGGTCGATATACTTCGCCTGCCGCAACGCCGCGACCAACTCGTCCTTCTGGCGCACGAGCGCGCGCCAATCCGCAACGTGCCCGGCGACATGCATGCCGGCGAAGCGCTGGGCGGTATTTGCCTGGTGCAGGGTCTCGGTCGCCCGGATCAGGGTCTTGGATGGAACGCAGCCGACATTGACGCAAGTGCCACCAATGACCCCATGACCGATCAGGGCCACCCTGGCGCCCAGCTCGGCAGCGGTGATCGCCGCCGAGAATCCCGCCGAGCCAGCACCGATAACGGCCAGATCGTAGGTCGCCTTCTTCCCGCGTACGCTCGGGGCGCAACAGTCAATAGCTGTGATCATTGGCGGACTCCCAGATCTCCAGGTCACTCGACCGTTGCGTCAATTCTTGAGTTGGGACGGATAGCCTGCGTTCGTAGTGGCCGCGATCAGCTTGGCGACGTCGGCAGTTGCTTCGTCGAAGGTCACCGTCGCCACAGCAGGATCGTTCGCGCTGGGCTCCTGGAATTGCACCGCTCTCACGCCCGAAACACGCAACAGCGCCTTCTTTACGATCGGGCCGCAGAGTTCGCATGTGGCGTTTTCGACGCTCAGCACAGCGGTCTTATCGGCCGCCTGTGCAGCCATCGGCACAAATGTGGCGGCTAAGGCCACGGCGACGATATTCCAACGTGACATCATGGGTCTCCTTTTCAAGGTTGGCGGGTTAGAGAAAGAGCGGGGCAATTTTCGGGAACCCCAGGGCGAGCACGATCAGCACCGTTGCGGTCCATAGCCCGATCTTGGTCAGGCGTCCGGAGCCAGGCCGCGCGCAGTAGGAATCCTCAGCGCAGGCGACTTTCGGCTTCGTGTAGACGTGATAAAAGCCGTAACCGAGGAAGCCGATGGCGATGATGGCGAAAACTGGCTGGTAGGGTTTGAGCGCCGTGAGATTGCCGATCCAGGCGCCGCTCACGCCGAGTATGAAGAGGGCGAAGGGAACGACGCAGCACGAGGCGGCAGCGAGGGCTCCCAGAATGCCTGCCACCAACGCCAGCCCCGCTTTGCGCGCGGCCGGCGTTGGATCGGCGGCGAATCTATGGGCCGTATGAACCATGGCGCGAAGCCCTTTCTGCTGCAGATGGCTCGAACATGGGCTCTGTAGCAACTACAGGTTCAAGCCCGAAAATTGCACGAAACAACACGGCTACGTGAGGTCTCCTTCTTGCGCGGGGCCTGCCGCCCGAGCACGACCCTTCCTTGTCCCTGGCATCGCGGCGCACTACTAGGGTCGTGACGGATTGGAGGTCGGTGCCATGCCACGCAAAGAGGCCGGAGGTGAGGGATTGCTGACACGGGGCGTGCTCGCCGCCCGATCGGGCTGCCATATCGAGACCATCCGCTACTACGAGCGCATCGGCGTTCTACCGCCGCCACCGCGCAGCGGCGGTGGACATCGTCTATACGATAGCGGGCTCGTGCGACGCCTGAACTTTGTCCGCCGCGGCCGCGAGCTCGGGTTCACCTTGGAGGAAATTCGCGGGCTCTTGCGCCTAGTCGATGGCGGCAAGTACACGTGCGGACAGATCGAGAAGCTGGCCCAAGCGCACGCCCACGACATCGAGCGAAAGATCGCCGACCTGAGGAAGATGAAGAGCGTGCTGACGCGAATGGCGATGCAATGCCATGGTGGCACGATCCCGAAATGCCCCATAGTCGACGCGTTGTTCGACTCAAGCGGCCTGGCTTCCGCGCCGCACTCGCCAAGGCCGTGATAAGGCTCGGCTTGAGTTCAAAGTAGAGGTCTCCAACATGACTGAGACGCACGATGAAAAGCTCACTGGAATCCGCGCCTGCGTGTTCGATGCCTACGGTACTCTTTTCGACTTTGCGTCGGCCGCGGCCGGTTGCGCGGACGTCCTGGGCCAGAAGACGGGTGCACTGACGGCTCTTTGGCGCGACAAGCAGCTTCAGTATACTTGGCTGCGCACGCTTCAAGGGAACCATGCCGATTTTTGGACGGTGACGCGGGACGCACTCGAGTATGCGCTGGATGCGCTCGACATTGGCGACCGCGCTCTGACGGACAGGCTCATGTCGCTCTATTTGAACTTGAAGGCCTTTCCCGAGGTGCCGCAGACGCTTCGCAGACTCAAATCCGCCGGCCTCAAGACGGCGATTCTGTCCAATGGGACGCCGCAGATGCTCGACGCCGTCGTGTCAAACGCCGGTCTGGGTGACCTGTTTGATCACGTGATCTCGGTCGAAGAGGTCGGGGTCTTCAAGACCCATCCAAAGGTCTATCAGCTGGCCGTCGACAGACTGGGCGCAGCGCGGCAGGAGATGGCGTTTCAGTCGTCCAATGCCTGGGACGCCTACGCCGCGTCCGCCTTCGGCATGCGTGTCGTTTGGTGCAATCGCTATGGGCAGCGGCCCGAGCGCCTGCCCGGAAAGCCCGACCGGCAAGTGCGCACGCTGGCCGAGTTGATCCCGATTCTCGGCTTGTGAGAGCGACCGACCCGGCCAACCCCAACCACGGAGGAAACCCATGTCCCAGTCCGGCATTAGCCAAACAGGCTCCGGCGCGCATGCATCGCACCTCGTCCCTCTTACGGACGATCAGCTCCGCGATGTCGAGGATGTCGTTAGCCTTTCGCGTCAATTCAGCGGATACGTACCGACAAGCCTGCGCATCATGGCCCGCAAGCCGGAGTTGTTGCGGGCATTCAGCGCGCTTCTCGCGGTCGTGATGCGCCAGCCCGGTGAAGTGCCGCCGCCGCTCAAATGGCTGGTCGCCCATGCCGTGAGCGCCACGGCGGGATGCCGCTACTGCCAGGCCCACACTGCGGCAAATTCCGCGAAGGTCGGCCTGCCCGTCGAGAAGATCGAAGCGCTGATGACCTACGAAACAAATTCAATCTACTCGCCCGCGGAACGCGCCGCCGTCGCTCTTGCGCTGGCGGCGGGCCGGGTGCCGAACGAGGCCTCGCGCGCGCACTTCGATGCTTTGCGCCCGCACTTCACGGAAGTGGGTATTGTCGAAATCGTCTCGGTCATCTCGCTGTTCGGCTGGCTCAATCGCTGGAACGACACTTTCGCCAGCGACCTCGAGGCGGCGCCGATGGACTATGCCAGCAAAGTCCTCGCCCCGACCGGCTGGCATGCAGGCAAGCATGGCGCTTGAGGCCCACCAGGGTTTACGCTCGATCAGTGAGCGAACGTAGCAATCATTCCGGCGTCGACCCAGCCGCGTAACAGCGCGGCGGCTCGGGCCGGCGCCTCGGTTTCGCCGACATGTGACACCAAGGCTTCGCACAATTCGGGGAATGTCCGCCCCGCGACCATCGCCTCGATCATGGCCGCCTCGTCGGGCTCCAGGGAGCGGAAGTGAGTGGTGCGTTCGGGCCGCCAGATCACCCATGGTACCGGCCGCCCTGCAGTGGCGACCTCGAGCTCGCCGGGCTTGACCTCTTCACGCCTGCGCCAAGCCTGCGGCACGTCGAAGGCGAGCGGGAGGCAGCGCAACGAGGGCAGGGGGGTGAAGGTAAGCGTCTCCCACGCTTGGGCTGGCAGGGCGATCAGCGCCGCCGCCGTGAGCGGCTCCGCGTCGATCGCATCGAAAGCGTCGGCCAGCGCCCATTCGAAGCGCGCCATTTCGGCGGCGCCGGGGGTCGTGCTGTAGGGCGGGGTGCTGGCCAGGAAGTCAGCCAGACCGCCGCCGAACCACCGTACCGAGCGATAGCGCGAGGGGTGGGCGGCGATATAGGCGCGCGCCATGTGGTCGAAATCGGCCGGGCCGGCCATCGCCATCAGGCCGGGATAATCGGTGGTCAGGACCTCGATCAGGCGCCACGCGTAGGCGTCACGATAGACGCCGAGCAACGTGAGCCGGTCGGCCTTGCGCGTGTCGCGCACGGCGCCAGAGAAGGAATCACTGGTGGCCACCAGATAATCCTGGAAGGCGCGCTGCAGGTCTGCCAGCGAGCCGGTATTCGCGCCGGCACTCATGCCGCCTGCCGCGTCGCCTCGGCCGCGATGCGGCGGGCGATATCGAGCTCGGCGACCAGCTCGAGATAGGGCGGGATGTCGGCATCGCGCTCGATCATGGTCGGTACGCCGGGAAAGAGTCGCACCGCCTCGGCATAGAGATCCCACACATCCGGGATGATCGGATGGTCGTGCGTGTCGATGATATGTGTGCCCTTGTTGAGGTGCCCGGCAAGATGGAACTGGCGCACGCGCTCGCGCGGCATGGCGCGCAGGAAGGTGCGGGCGTCGAACTCGTGGTTGAAGGCGCTGACATAGACGTTGTTGACGTCGAGCAGGATCTCGCAGTCGGCACGCCGCGCGAGCTCGGCGATGAAGTCCCACTCCGTGAGTTCGGAGGCGGCATAGGTGACGTAGCTCGACACGTTCTCCAGGACCAGCTGGCGGCCGAGATGGTCCTGCACCCGCATCACCCGCTCGGTGACATGGTCGAGCGCCTCCTCGGTGTAAGGCAGCGGCAGCAGGTCATGCATGTTGGTGCCGCGCAGGCTGGTGAAGCAGAGATGGTCGGAGACCCACATCGGTTGCACGCGACCGATCAACGCCTTGAGCTCCCCGAGATAGCGCATGTCCAGCGGATCGATCGAGCCGATCGACATCGACACACCGTGCAGGGCCATCGGGTAGTCGCGGCGGATGCGGTCGAGCCAATAGAGCGGGCTGCCGCCTGGCACCATGTAATTCTCGCTCAGCGCCTCGAACCAGCTCACCTTGCCGGGATTGGCGACGATGTCCTCGTAATGGTCCGTCCGCAGGCCAAGGCCGTAATCAACCACGTTCTTCATGGTCAACCGTCCATTCTCAAAAGACGGCGGGCGTCGCCGATCGCTCGCGACGCCCGCACGATTATCCGCCTCGCCCTTACATCACCTTGCCGCCGGCGGCGGCGCACGCCTTGGCGTCGGCGGCGTCCGCCCAGCCCTGGCCCTTGCAGGCATTCTGGCCCTTGGCCGGCGACTGGCCGCCCTTGCAAGCGCTCTGGCCCTTGCAGGCATTGGCGCCCAGGCACTTTACGCCCTCGGCGTGCGCAGCCGTGGCGAGCGTTCCGGCGGCGAAGACAGATGCGGCCGTGATCAGAAAAGTACGCTTGTTCATGAGGATCCTCCTGGTTGTGCGAGCGTGGGCTCGCCTCCTATCCATTCGGACGGATCCACCTGGAGGTTACGGCACCTCAGGAAATTTCGCCGGGGGCTGCTGGTTTTCGCTTCCGGTTCATCCCGTATTGCAACTTGGTCGCTTCACGATCCTACCACTTCGCGGCGGCGAATTGGTCGAGCCGCAATGTCGTGCGGAGATCCGCAGTTTGCTCCGCTTTGGGCGGCTCGAGCGGGATTCCAGTGGCGTCTGCGATTCTCGTGATGCCATCAAAGCCGGCAATCACGGCTGCCGCGTCGATCATCGCTCCGATGCCTGCCACAGCGACAAGCCTGGTGCGCGCCGCTGCGAGAGCGCCGGCGTCGTCTCCGAGGGACGAATCGGCAAACACCAGAAGTTCCCGGGAGAGGGGAACGCCGGGGTCGGACGCTCCATCCACGATTCCTTCAAAGCCGTATTGCTCGTTGGTGTGTGTTCCGCTCGCACGGAGCAGGGCCGCATGGCTGGCCGTTCAATAGACGCACTGATTCAGCGCGGCGACCCGCGCCGCAAGCATCTCGATTTGGGGATGAGATATGGCGCGATACTCGCGGGCGAAGTCGCGCATCGCGGCAGCCGGCAGGTACATGGTCTCAAACATGTCCCACCAGTGAATCATCGACTCCGGCACGAGGCTGAGCGCTCGGTGGACATTTCCGCCGCCGCGCTGTCGCGGGCCGGGATGCTCCACGTAAAGGTCGGGATCATCCGCTGTCCGGTCTTCGGGCGCCAGCGTCGGCATCCAGGCCAGTCCTGGTTTTGCGCCATCGGGGCGGCGCCGGGAGGGCTCCCCGGGTTGAGCGCGGGGCAGCGATATTTGAGGCAACCCGGCGGCCCGCCGAAATGTGTCCATTGCAACGACGAGAGACACCACCGAAACGAGCTCGACGTACCGCTCTTCCGACAGGCCGGCGGCCTTGACGGAGTTGTACCAGTGTCGTCCCAGACGGCCGGGGTCTGTGCGAATGCGATGAATTGCTTCGATAGCCGGCGGGGGCAGGACGACTGCATTGTCATGCTTGCCGGTCACCATGGAGGCCGAGGCCGCCTCCCGGCGCGCCCGGCACAATGCGCAATGTGCCGCTTGCCGCGTTTCCGCCGCGATGGCGACGCGTTCCTCCCCGCTCCACCAGGTTCCCGGCGAGGCGATCTTGCTCCAGGCCCGATCGAGCGCGCAGCGCAAGTCGAGGCGAATCTGGGATATGTCCACTGGCTGTTCTACACGTGTTTGCAAGGTCGCCTCCCCTGGCCTCGACCGGCATTGTTTCCTGCGGGTGCCATATCACTTCCCCATTGCCTGGGCGTTTGGCATTCGGCCGATCGTCGAAAGGATGGCCGCAACGACGAACACGACAGGCGGTACTAGCCCACGTACCAGTCCGACATAGCCCGGCACCACGACAACTGCGACCCAGATCAAATCTGCCCAGCCTGCCACGCACAGGTTGAGCCAATAGCCGACCCTGCTGCCTTTCCAGTTTAGCAGCAACGCTACGCCTACCACGAACAGGGCAATGGTCAGCATGTAGGCTGCGAGCTGGAAGAGGCGCCCCTGCGCGAGGCCACTCTCGGTCGCGCCCAAGCCGTAGATGTCCCACGCCACCCGGACATGAAAAAGACCCCAGCCGACATAGAACAGCGCTCCGAGCCGGGCTGCCAGTCGGAAGCGGTCGCGCTTTTCCGGAAACGACGCGCGCATGAAGACACGTTGTCCATATGCGAAGGATGAAATGAAGACCCTCTGTTGCGTTCGTTCGACCGCCGCCAAAGGTTACACATGCCTGTGGCGGTGATTGGCGACCACTATTAACGTTGGCTGTGGTCCAGGTTCAGGTAAACGAAACCGATTTGGCGGCGCTGATGAGGGCGGCCCAGGAGGGCGACGGTGCTGCATACGCTCGGCTCCTTTGCGCGGTGACGCCGCTTGTCCGGCGCATGGCGGCCAGTCGCTGGACGGGCTCCGACGACCCCGAGGACGTGGTCCAGGACGTCCTGCTGTCGCTACACCAGGTGCGCCAAACCTACGATCCACAGCGGCCGTTCCTGCCCTGGTTGATGGCAATTGCGCGCAACAGGCTGGCCGACGTGCAGCGGCGGCAGGTGCGGCGCACGCGAGGGGAAGTCGCGGTCGAAAATCTCCCTGAAACCTTTTCCGACGAAGAAACGAAAGAACTGGTGGATCGAATGGCGGACTCAGAAGCACTGGCCCAGGCGCTGGCACGGCTGCCGGCCGGTCAACGCAGAGCTGTTGAACTGTTGCGAATCAAGGAGATGTCACTCAAGGAAGCATCTGCTGCCAGTGGGATGTCGGTCGCAGCATTGAAGGTCTCGATGCATCGGGCGATGAGGTCACTGCGCACCATACTGACCAGGCGATGATCGTGAAGACAGAAGACCTAATAATCTCACTTGCTGCGGACGCCAGGGCGCCGACCGAGCGCCTTTGGCCGCCTGGTGGCCGCTTGGTCATTTGGCTGGCGCTGTCCCTGCCGTGGATCGCCCTCGTCGTGGCACTGATGGGTTTGCGGCCTGACTTGGCTGACAAGCTGAAGGAGCACGGTTGGCTCCTCGAGCAGGGGGCGGCCCTGGCGGTGGCGCTGACAGCGGCAATGGCCGCGTTCTGTGCCGTCGTGCCTGGACGACCCGTTTGGGAGCGTGTCGCGCCGGTACTACCCTTGCTGGTTTGGTTCGGCACCCTCAGCGTGGGATGCTTCAACGAGCTTCTGACGAGCGGCGCGCAAGGTTTGCAATTCCAGACCGACTGGGCGTGCCTGCCGGGCATCATGATGGTGGGCGTCGTTCCTGGAGTAGCGATGGCTCTCATGCTGCGTCGAGGGGCGCCGATGACGCCGGTCCTGTCGATAGGCTTGGGCGGGCTTGCCGCCAGCGCGCTCGCCGACTTCGGTCTTCGACTGTTCCATACGACGGATGCGAGCCTGATGGTGATCGTGTGGCAGGTCGGAACCGTAGCGTTGCTGACCATGCTGAGTGCCTTGCTGGGCCGGCGACTGCTGCGGTGGCGCCACCGTCTTGCGGCTTGAGAGCGGGGTGCCTGCGGGCGGTTCATTGACGTCTCGGGTTGCGATGATCTGGCATTACGCCATCAGCGACGGTGTGCCGCGGCGCGCGTTGGCGGTCGCGGCGGTCGTCGGAAGCATTCTCAACCTGATCAACCAGGGAGACCGGCTCTTCGAGACGGAACAGATCGACTTTACGAAAGCGCTCCTGACCTTCGTCGTTCCTTACTGTGTCGCGACCTATGGCGCAGTTTCCTATCGCCTGCGAGTTGCCCGTTATTCCGATCGTGCTGCGTCGGGCGGCCCGCAAGCGAAGCCCTGATCGTTCGTCTCCCGCCGTGGCGCCACAGTCCTGATTTTTTCGATTTCGCGCGTAACTCTTCGACAGCGTGAACCGAATGAGGGTTAGTCCACCACCCCGCAGCCGCGGGGCCCCCAGACGATTCGAGGAGAGTCATATGATCAACAGGCGCTTTGTCCTGACCGCAACGCTGACGGCCGTCGGTACGCTGGCAGGACCGGCATTTGCCTTCGTGTCGCGGCTCTTCGACTCCAAGGCGTTCGACGCCGCGCAGGCGGCGGGCAAGTCGATCCTGGTCGAGGTCAGCGCGCCTTGGTGCCCGACCTGCAAGGTCCAGAAGCCCATCCTCTCGAATCTCGCAAATCAAGCCAAGTTCAAGGACCTCGTGGCCTTCGAAATCGACTTCGACAGCCAGAAGGATCTGCTGAAGAAGTTCGGCGTCTCGATGCAAAGCACCTTGATCTCGTTCAAGG
>JADHLS010000063.1 GCA_016780605.1 Reyranella sp. | reverse complement strand
GGCACCTGACGATGACAGGATTATGGCAATCGATGCAGGCACCACAGCAAGTACCTCACCCTGAGGAGCGGCCCAACGGGCCGCGTCTCGAAGGGTGGGAAGCAGTCTCGGTGTAGCCATGCTTCGAGACGCCGTGCTTCGCACGGCTCCTCAGCATGAGGACGGTCCATGAGCCTCGGGCGCGCGGTCGCCACGGTCGGCGGGTTCACCCTGTTGAGCCGCGTCGTGGGCTTCATCCGCGACATTGTGCTGTCGGCTGTCCTGGGATCGGGCGCCGTCGCCGACGCTTTCTTCGTCGCGCAGAAGCTGCCGAATTTCTTCCGTCGTCTGTTCGCCGAGGGCGCCTTCTCGGCCGCCTTCGTGCCGCTGTTCTCGCGCGAATTGCAGGACCACGGCCGCGCCGAGGCGCTCGCCTTCGCGCGCCAGGCCCATGCCGCGCTGCTGGTGGTGCTGGTGCCCTTCTCCATGGTCCTGATGCTGGGCATGCCGTGGGTGCTGGCGCTGCTGGCGCCCGGCATGCGCGACGATGCGCCGACCTTCGCCATGGCCATCGAGTTCAGCCGCATTTCCTTCCCCTATCTGCTGTTCATCTCGCTCGCTTCGCTGTATGGCGGCGTGCTGAACAGCATCGACCGCTTTGCCCATGTCGCGGCGACGCCGATATTGCTCAATCTGACGATGATTGCCGGTGTGCTTGGTCTCACGCCGCTCCTGCCCAACAGCGGTTACGCCGCGTCCATTAGCTTCGCGATCGCGGGCCTCCTGCAGTGGGTCTGGCTGCTGGTCGCTTGCGCGCGCGACGATGTCACCATGACCTTGGTGCCGCCGCGCCGGACGCCGCTCGTGTCGCGGCTGGTGACGCTCGCCACGCCGGTGGCGATCGGCGGCGGCGTGCAGTCGATCAGCACCATGCTCGACGTCGTATGGGCGTCGCTGCTGCCGGTCGGGTCGATCTCGGCGCTGTACTACGCCGATCGCATCGCCCAACTGCCGCTGGGCGTGGTCGGTATCGCCATCGGCACGGCGCTGCTGCCGCTGCTGGCCCGCCAGCTACGCGCCGGCCAGGTCGAATCGGCGATGGCCAACCAGAACCGCGCCATCGAGTTCGGCCTGCTGCTCAGCCTGCCCGCCGCCATGGCGCTGTGGCTGCTCGCCGCCCCCATCATCCGCGTGCTGTTCGAGCGCGGCCTCTTCGGGCCGGAGGACACCTTGCGCACGGCAGGCGCTCTTGCCGCCTTCGCCATCGGCTTGCCGGCTTTCGTGCTGGTCAAGGCGCTGACCCCGGGCTTCTTCGCCCGCGAGGACACGCGCACGCCGCTCTATGTCGCCGTCGCCGCCATCGCGGTGAACGTGGCCCTGAACGCGGCCTTCCTCTATGGCACCACACTGGCCCAGGTCGGCATCGCACTCGCGACCTCGCTGTCGGGCTGGTTGAACGCCGTGGCGCTGGGCGTGATCCTGTTCCGGCGCAACCACTGGCTCATCGACGAGAGACTGCTTTCGCGCACCTGGCGCATGGCGGCGGCGAGCGCCGGCATGGCCGTGGCGCTGTGGGGCGCGCTCGTCCTGCTCGGGCCCCTGCTCGAGACGGCGACGGTGAAAGGCGCGCTGGCGCTGTTCGCGGTCTGCACGGTGGGCAGCGTCACCTATGCCGCCCTGGGCGCGTTGCTCGGCGTCGTGCGACTGTCGGAGCTGCGCTTCGTGATGCGCCGCCAGCCCGGCCTCAGATCAGTCGACCCAGGCGAACAACCGTGACCCCGGCGCGCAGCGGGCGATTCACCGCCGGCATCACCAGCACGCAGTTGTCGTAGGGCGTCGTCACCGCCTCGCCGTCGTCGTGGCCCAGCACGGTGCCCGCCTTGGCGATCACCTCCTGGCCCTCGAAGCGGCGCGCCGGCGTGAAGTTGCCGCGCTTGGTGGCGATGGCGTGCGTCACCTGCACGATCTTCTGCTGCGGCGGCGCCGGCTGCCTCCAGTCCGGCGGCAGGTCGGAAGCGTCGACGATGCCGGTCTCGGTGAGGAAGCGATGGGCGACGTCCTTGGCCACCACGACAGACGACTTGCGCCAATGCTGGCCGGTCTCGATCAGCAGCGCAGTCCGGTCGCTCTTGGGATCGCCGAAGGCGCCGTAATCGCGCATGCGCATGCCGGCGGCATGGCCGCGGTCGCGCACGATGTCGGCCGGCGAGCCCAGGCGCTTGGCGAGCTCGACGCCGCGGTCGAGCGGGCCGCACAGCATCAGCGGCACGCAATCGTCGTGCATGGAATGGAGATCGAGCAGGTAGTCGGCGCGCTCGACATAGGGCCGCACCACCTGCGCCCGCTTGGTCTCGCGCGTCGTCGCCGGCTGGTCGAGCCGGCCCCAGGTGCGATTGAAGTCCTCGTCGATCATGCGCGACTTGAACGGGTTCTTGGGATCGAAGCGCTGGTAGGCCTCGAAGTTGTTGAATGAAAAGATCAGCGTGCCCTGGCGCGGCCTGAGGCCGCGTGAAAGCAGCTCGTTGACCACGATCGCCCCCGACACCTCGTTGCCGTGGGTGAGCGACGCCACCATCACCGTCGGCCCCGGCTTGCCGCTTTCCTTGACGTGGATGTAGGGCGCATCGCCCTTTTCCCACGGCCGGATGTCGGGAAAGGTATACTCGATGGGCGGATTGTCAGACATGCGCACTCGACCTCCGGCTTCGGCTTATAGCGCGAATCCGGGCGATGGCGAGACCTCAGCTTTCCCGGTACCAGCTGGCGAGATTCCAGGTGTTGTTGTCCCAGCCGCTCAGCTCGACCACGAGCTTGTCCTTGACCGCCGCCACGCCCAGCCGGGCGACCACGGGGATCACGACGTTGTCGTTGATGACCAGCTCGTTCAGCTTGATGCAGAGCGCGGCCCGCTTCACCGGGTCGAGCTCGACCTGCACCGCCTTGTGGGTGTCGTCGTATTCCTTGTTCTGCCAGCGTGTGACATTGCGGCCCTGCCACTTGTTCGCCTTGCTGGCCGCCTCCCACGAGCAGAACTGTCGCATGAACACCTCGGGATCGGGCTGTGCCGGTCCGTTGTTGTACATCTGCAGGTCGGCATAGAAGTGCGGATAGGTGTCGGGGTTGGCGACGTCGGAGGAGAAGAACACCGAAGACGTCACCGCCTTGACCTCGATGTCGATGCCGGCCTTCTGGCAGGCCTGCTTGACGATGGCCTGGGTCTTCTGGCGCGGCTGGTTGATCGAGCTCTGATAGACGAACTTCAGCTTCTTGCCGTCCTTGGCGCGGATGCCATCGGGGCCCTTCACCCAGCCGGCCTTCTCGAGCACGTCATTCGCCTTGTCGACGTTGAACTCGTACTTCGTCGTCTTCGAGCGGAAGCGCTCCGGGTTGTTGAAGAAGTTGGGCGTGGCGACGCCGGTGCGGCCATAGATGTGCTTCTCGACCGAATCCTTGTCGACCAGCAGGGCGAGTGCCTGGCGTACTGCCGGGTCGCTGAGCGTGGGATGCACGGTCTTGAGGCTCGAGCGTTCGCCGTCGACCTCGGTCCACGGGTCGCGGGTGTTGAGCTGGATATGCTCGATGCCGCCGCCCCTACTCATGATGACCCGGCCCTTGCCGCCCTTCTCCAGGCGCTGCAGAATCTCGTCCTCGACCTGCATGTTCCAGCCGAAGTCGAATTCGCCGGTCTGCAGCACCGCACGCGCCGCCGAGACCGCGTCGCCGCCGCCCTTCATCTCGATGGCGTCGAAGTAGGGACGGTTCTCCTGGTGATAATCGGCGTTGATCACACCGGTGACCAGGTCTCCCGGCTTGAACTCCTTGAACTTGTACGGCCCGGTTCCGACCGGCTTGAGATTGGTCGGCGCCTCGCGCGACTTGGCTCCGATATAGTCGGCGAACAGGTGCTTGGGGATGATGCAGCCCGCCGACGCCACGAAGGTGTCGGCCCAGAACGGCGTCGGCGCGGCGAACTTCACCACCACCGTGTAAGGGTCGACCTTCTCGACCGTGACGTCCTTGTAGGAGCCGCTGGTCAGCGTTGCCGTCGCGGGATCGCGCGAATATTCCCAGGTGAAGACGACGTCGTCGGCCGTGAACGGCTGGCCGTCATGCCACTTCACGTTCTTCTTCAGCTTCCAGGTGACCGACTTGCCGTCGGCGGCCAGCGTGCCGTCCTCGCGGCCGGGGATGGCCTCCGCCAGGATCGGCCGCAGGTTGCCTTCGGCGTCCCAGCCCGCCAGCGGCTCATAGAACAGGCGCGAACCGTCCTGGTCCTTGGTGCCGGTGGCGAAGTGCGGATTGAGCAGCGTTGGCCCCTGCCACCACAGCACCTTCAGCAGCCCGCCGCCGCCGCGCTTGGTCGGCTTGTAGATCGGTGCCCTAGATTGGGCCATGGCGACGCCGGAAAAGGCCAGAAGCTGGGTCGCCATCGGCGCCGTCAGGCCCACAGCCGCCATGCGCCTCACGAAGGCGCGGCGCGACAGGGCGCCCGCCTTCACCTGGTCGAGAAGACCACGCAAGTCACGTTCGTTCATCGGATGCCCTCCCATCCAACTGTCGAAGCTCTTCCCTAACGCTCCCGCTATCCTGCAAGATACGTGCAAACGCGATGGGAACAGGCTCGACGGCTGCGGTCAACGCCTGAGGGAGGGAATCCTCACCCTGAGGAGCGCACGAAGTGCGCGTCTCGAAGGGTGGCGACAGTCTCGTTGTTGCCCACCCACGCGCGGTTTACCGCGCGCATTCGAGACGGCGCTGCGCGCCTCCTCAGGGTGAGGTTGGGGCCTTTAAGCCTCGCGGAACCAGTTCGCCAGGTCCCAGGTGTTGTTGTCCCAGCCGCTCAGCTCACAGGTGAGCTTGTTGCTGACGGCGGTGACGATCGGCCGGGCGACCACAGGGATAACGACGTGGTCGTTCACGACCATGTCGTTCAGCTTTGTCATCATCTCCGCGCGCTTCACCGGATCGAGCTCGACCTGGGCGGCCTTGTAGATGTCGTCGTACTCCTTGTTCTGCCAGCGCGTGACGTTGCGGCCCTGCCATTTGTTGGCCTTGGTCGCCACCTCCGACGTCAGGAACTGGCGCAGGAACACCGCGGGATCGGGCTGCTGCGGCCCGTTATTGTACATTTGGATATCCGTATAGAAGTGCGGATAGGTGTCGGGATTGGCGACGTCCGAGGAGAAGAATACCGACGCCGTCACCGACTTGATCTCGACATCGATGCCGGCCTTCTGGCAGGCCTGCTTGACGATGGCCTGCGTCTTCTGCCGCGGCTGGTTGATCGAGGTCTGGTAGACGAACTTCAGCTTCTTGCCGTCCTTCTCGCGGATACCGTCGCTGCCCTTCTTCCAGCCGGCCTTCTCGAGCACGTCATTCGCCTTGTCGACGCTGAACTCGTACTTGGTGTTCTTGGAGCGGAAACGTTCGGGATTGTAGATGAAGTTCGGCGTCGCCCGGCCGGTGCGGCCGTAGATGTATTTCTCGACCGAGTCCTTGTCGACCAGCAGGCTGAGCGCCTGGCGCACCGCCGGATCCGACAGCGTCGGATGCTTGGTCTTGACGCTCGAGCGCTCGCCGTCGACCTCGGTCCACGGATCGGTGGTGTTGAGCTGGATGTGCTCGATGAAGCTTGCCTCGTTGATCATGACGCGGCCCTTGCCGCCCTTCTCGAGGCGCGTGAGGATCTCGTCCTCGACCTGCATGTTCCAGCCGAAGTCGAACTCGCCGGTCTGCAGCACGGCGCGCGCCGCGGAGACCGCATCGCCGCCGCCCTTCATCTCGATGGCGTCGAAGTACGGGCGATTGTCCTGGTGGTAGTCGGTGTTGATCACGCCCGACACCATGTCGCCCGGCTTGAAGTCCTTGAACTTGTAGGGACCGGTGCCGATCGGCTTGAGGTTGGTCGGCGCCTCGCGCGACTTGCCGCCGATATAGTCAGCGAACAGGTGCTTGGGGATGATCATGCCGGTCGAGCCGACGAAGGCGTCGGCCCAGAACGGCGTCGGATCCTTGAACTTCACGATGACGGTGTGGCTGTCGACCTTCTCGACCGTGATGTCGGTGTAGACGCCGCTGGTGACGGCCGCCGTCTCAGGGTTCCGCGCGTACTCCCAATTGAAGACGACGTCGTCGGCGGTGAACGGCTGGCCGTCGTGCCACTTCACGCCCTTCTTCAGCTTCCAGGTCACCGACTTGCCATCGGCGGCGAGCGTGCCGTCCTCGCGGCCGGGAATCGATTCGGCGAGCAGCGGCCGAAGGTTGCCGTCCTGGTCCCAGCCGGCCAGCGGTTCGTAGAAGATGCGGCTGCCGTCCTGGTCCTTGGTGCCGGTGGCGAAGTGCGGATTGAGCAAGGTCGGCGCCTGCCACCACAGCACTTTCAACAGACCGCCGCCGCCGCGCTTGGTCGGCTTGTAGACGGGCGACTTGGCTTGCGCCATGGCGACGCCCCCGAGCCCGAGAAGCTGAGCAGCCATCGGCGCCGTCAGGCCCACCGCCGCCATCCGGCGCAGGAATGCCCGGCGGGACACCTTGCCCGCCTTCACCTGGCCAATCAGATGGCGCAAACGACCTTCGTTCATCACACCCCTCCTAAACGCTCCTGCCAGCCTGCAAGATGCGTGCAAGCCGCATGGGACCAGCCCTGACCGTTGCCGTCAAATGACGGATTGGCCGGATCCTGGTCTCGACCGCGCGGCGCTCGGCTCCGGTCGGGTGGGCGGGCCGGGGCCTCGTCGTCCGCGCTAGCTGCACCTGTCGGCGATTTTGCAACTGGACCGATCCAGCGTCGGGTTGCATCATTCCATATTGATACGCGTTTGGTGGGCGACGGGGGACACTGCCGCCAAGCGGGACGATCCAAAGACAGATCGGGTCCACGCGTCGTCGCAAGGGGTTCCAGCGACCTGGGGGGATATGAGCACCGACGACAGATCCGCCGACTTGGCGCGGAGATACCCGAACTGGCTCGATAGAGTGGTCCACTACTACGATCAGACGCGGTTCGACTATCGCACAGTCTGGCACAACGCAGACAACCTTGCGTTCCACTTCGGACACTACGGACCGGGAATCCGCGAGCATGCGCACGCATTGAGCAATGCCAACCAGGTGCTTGCCAGCGTCGCCCGCATCGAGGCCGGCGACCGGGTCCTGGATGCCGGCTGCGGCGTGGGCGGCAGCAGCCTGTGGCTCGCCCGCCACCTTGCCGTGGACGTCGTGGGCATCACGCCGGTCGAGCACCAGGTGGCGATGGCGCGCGAGGTCGCTAGCCGTCGCGGACTTCAGCACCGTGCAACGTTCGAGCAGGCCGACTACACGAGGGTGCCATTCCCCGATGGCTCGTTCGACGTCGTATGGGCGCTCGAAAGCCTGTGCCATGCCATCGACAAGCGATCGTTCTATCGTGAAGCGCTTCGACTGCTGCGTCCCGGCGGCCGCCTGGTGGTGGCGGAGTATGTGCGCACCACGCGCCATTTCGATGCCGAGACGAACGCGTGGATGGACGAATGGCTTGCCGGTTGGTCGATGCCCGACATCGATACGGCGGACGAACACGTTTGCGCCGCGGAGGATGCCGGCTTCGCCAAGGTCAGGCTGGTCGATCATACCTGGTCCACGCGGCGCTCACTGCGCCGCCTCCACAAGCTCAGCATCGCAGCCTGGCCCATCAACCAGCTGCTGCACGGCCTTGGTTTCCGTTCGAAGGCCCAGCACAGCAACGTCGTCGCGTCACGCCGCCAATACCAACTCCTCGAACGCGGCGCCTGGTTCTACGGAATCGTCTCGGCCACGAAGCCATGAACGACCCACCAAACTCGCAGGCCGCGCTGCTGTCGAGTTTGGCAGTTCCGGGGCATCGAGTACTCGCGCGTTGCTGGGAAGACGCCCGCACCATCACGTTCGCCGGCCAGGACAGCCGCACGAGCGCTCCCGTCTTCATCAAGATCCTGAAGCCTCAGCGCTCGAGCGCCGCGGAAGTCGATGCACTGCGCCGCGACTACGAATGGGCGCGACGGATCGAGGTCTCGGGCGTCCTGCCGGCCGTTGCCCACGGTTTCGCCAACGGCGTGGGCTTCCTGGTGGTCACCGACGACGGAAGCCGGCCACTGGGTGAACTGCTGCTGGCGCGCCAGCTCCCGCTTGCCGGTGCGCTGCAAGTCGTCATTCGTCTCGCGTCGATCCTGCACGACTTCCATCGAACACAGCACGTCCATGGCAACCTCAACCTGCAGACCATCTGGTTCAATGCGCAGAGCGGTGAAACCCGTGTCACGGGTCTCTCCTCGGTCATTTCCCTCAACGACGAGAGGAACGAATCGCACACGCTCAACGGCGATCTGCATTTCGTCGCACCGGAGCAGACCGGCCGAGTCGACCGGGCGGTCGATCCGCGAACCGATCTCTACGCGGTCGGCATCGTTCTCCATCATTTGTTGTGCGGCCGACTGCCATTCGACGAGAGCAACTCCATCGAGCTGATCCACGCGCATCTCGCCCGGGCGCCCCGGCCGTTACACGAGATCGCACCGGAGCTTCCACGAATACTGTCGGACATCGTCGCCCGGTTGCTCGCCAAGTCACCGGAGGACAGATACCAGACCGCGCGCGGGCTGGAGCACGATCTCACCCAATGCCTGGTGCAGGTGCAACAGCGGGGCACCATTGCCGACTTCGATCTCGGCAGCCGCGACAGCACGGTCGCGCTCAGCATCTCGACCAAGCTCTATGGCCGCGAACGCGAGCGGCAGGAGTTGCGCGCAGCCCTCGAACGAGCGACGGAGGGAAGCGTCGAGCTGGTTCTCATCAGCGGCAGCGCCGGCATCGGCAAGTCGCGGCTGGCGCGCAGCATCGAACACGAGGCGCGCAGTTGCGGCACCTTCGTCGCCGCGAAGTTCGACCAGTTCAGGCAGAACGAACCGTACTCGTTCATCGTCCAGGCCTTCCGCGTGCTGCTCGACCAGCTGCTCGCCAGCGGCGAGGCATCGATCCAGGCGTGGCGTGAACGCCTGGCCGCGGCCGTCGGGCCCAATGCCGACGTGGTCTCGGGCGTCGTTCCCGAGTTCGGGCTCCTGCTCGGGCTGCGGTCGGCCGAGCCGGCCAGTGCCGCCGAACAGCTGCCGGCGGCCGAGGAGCGCAATCGTTTCAATCATGTGTTCCGGCGCCTGCTGCGCGTCTTTGCACGCGAGAAGCACACCTTCTCGATATTCCTCGACGACCTGCAATGGGCCGACCCCGCCTCACTCGGATTGTTGAAGGCGTTGATAGGTGATCCGCGCGCCTCGTACCTGCTGGTGATCGGCGCGTGCCGCGATGAAGGTCCCGGCGTGGGCGAAGTCGCCCGCATGATCGAGGACATCCGTGCCAAGCGCGACGTGACGCGGCTCGACCTCGGCCGCCTTGCCCCGGCCGATGTCGGCGTGCTGATCGATGATACCCTTCACTGCGGCCCCGAGCGGGCGACCGATCTCGCCCGGCTGTTGTGGCACAAGACCGACGGCAACCCGTTCTTCATCAACCAGCTTCTGCGCTTCCTGCACCACGAGCAGTTGATCACCTTCGACTACGAGGAGGCCCGCTGGCAGTGGGACCTTCGACAGATCGCTGCCCAGGGCGTCACCGAGGATGTTCTCGATCTGATGAGCCGCAAGCTCCTCACGCTGCCGGCGCCCGCCCAGGACGTGTTGAAAGCCGCCGCTTGCCTGGGCGGCAGGTTCGATCTGGGCGATCTCGCCCTGGTGATGCAGAAACGCGACCAACAGGTGCGCGACGCCATACAGGCCGCCGCAGCCCAGGGCCTGGTCGTCTCGGCCGATGATGCCGGCGCCGAGGCACCGGAGCGGCAATTCCAGTTCCTGCACGATCGCGTTCAGCAGGCCGCCTATGCCTTGATTTCCGAACAGGACCGCCGGGAAGTGCGCCTGCGCATCGGCCGCCGGCTCCTCGCCGGGCTCGCGGCTGAGGAGCACGGCAACGTGCCGTTCGTCGTGATCGACAACCTCAACGCGGGAGCCGATCTGGTCTCAAGCGCCACCGAGCGCGAGGAGATTGCCAAGCTCAATCTCGCCGCCGGTCGACGGGCTCGCGACCTCGCGGCCTTCGACGCCGCGTTGGGATATTTCCGAAGCGGCATCAAGCTGCTCGCCGCCGACAGCTGGGGCCAGCAATACGGGCTGGCCTTCGATCTACGGATCGAATGCTTCGAATGTGCGTATGTGACCGGACATACCAAAGAGGCGAATGACATTTTCGTCGAGGTGCTCGCCAATGCACGGACGGTGCGCGACAAGGCCCGTGCCTACTACCTGAAGATCATTTCCGACAGCAGCCTCGATCGCAGCGATGAGGCGGTGGCGATGGGCCTCGAGGCGCTGCGGCTGTTTGGCGAAGCTCTGCCCGCGACACCGAGCAAGATCCAACTCCTCTACCAGCTGTTCAAGGTCATCTACCGGCTGCGGGGACGGAAGGCCGACGAGCTGCTGCGCCTGCCGGCCATGGTCGACGAGGATCGCAAAGCCGCTCTCGGCCTGCTCATGAGCATCTGTCCGGCCGCATACTTCCGGAATCCGGACCTGATGTCGCTGGCAGCGCTCAGAATCATGCAGCTCTCCCTTCAGTTCGGTATCGGCAGTGCCTCGTCGTTCGGCTGTGTCCTCTATGGGCTCGTTCGCGGTGGCGTGTTCGGCGACTACAAGGGCGGCTGCGAATTCGGACGCCTCGCTGTCGACCTGGCGATGCGGGACGGGACCCCCATCCAGCGCGGCAAGATCATGATGATCCATGCCGGCTTCGTGCGGTTCTGGCGCGAACCGATCGACGCCTCCATCGAAATGTTACGCACTTCGCTGCGCGTCGCCATCGACTCCGGCGACGTGCAGTACGCGCACTATTCGATGCTGCAGATCATCTTCCTCGGGCTCGCCCGCGGCGCCCCGCTGGACGAGATCCGCACCGAGTGCACGCGGCACCAGCAGCTCATCGAGCAGACGACCGACTGGTTCGCCACCGCAAGCAACGGAATTCGGCGGCAATACGTGCTGGCGCTGCAGGGCGAGACGCGACATGGCAGCAGTCTCAGCAGCGCGGACTACGACGAGGACGTCGCAGCGGCCTCGTTCCGGGCCGCCGGCAACCTGACCGCCTACACCTACTACCTGATCGTGAAGATCCAGCTCACCTATCTGTTCGGCGAGCATCGTGCGGCCGAGCAACTCTGGCAGGAGACCGAAGCAAACATCCAGTCCGTGATCAACCAGATCGTCCTGGTGGAGCACTATTTCTATGGTGGGTTGGCGGCGCTCGCTCTGGCGCGTCAGGGGCGCGGTCGACCGGCGCGTCGAATGCTCCGCCAGTGCCGCAAGAAGCTGGCGGGATGGGCCGTGCACTGCCCAGAAAATTTCGAGGTGCATCGGCTCCTGCTCGAGGCCGAGTTCGCCTCGTTCGAAGGCCGCATCGAACACAGCGAGCAGCACTACGACCGGGCGATCGAGACCGCCCAGCACGGCCGTTTCCAGCACCTCGAGGCCCTCGCCAACGAACTGGCCGGCGGCGCCTATCTGCGGCGCGGCTTGCGGCGGGTCGCCATGGCCTACCTCGCCGAGGCGCGCAAGTGCTACGCAGAATGGGGCGCGCTCGCCAAGGTCCGCCAGCTCGGCGAAATCCATCCCGATCTCGCGAGCGGCGATGCGGCTCCGCCGGCGCCCTCGACGGCGCGCCCGCCGTCGGGCATGGCGTACCTGCGCGAGCTCAGCGACTTCGACATGGCAATGCGCGCCACGACCGGCATCTCGGCCGAGATGCGCAGCGCCCGGCTGCTCGACAAGCTGATGCGTCTCGTCCTCGAGGCGGTGCTCTGCGACCGCGGCATCTTCCTCACCGAGGATCGCGATACGCTCTTCATCGAGGCGGCCGGCAGCAGCGATGCGGGCGGCATCCGCGTCGGCCGCACGGCCTATACCGAGGACTCCCTGGAATTCTCCGAGCGGATGGTGAGATACGTCCTGCGCACCGGCCATCGCATCGTCGTCGACGACAGGCATGTCGACGCCCGCTTCGCTTCTTGCCCGTAT
Organism: Reyranella sp.; assembly: GCA_016780605.1. GTDB lineage: Bacteria > Pseudomonadota > Alphaproteobacteria > Reyranellales > Reyranellaceae > Reyranella. Next base: position 577 of record JADHLS010000063.1, on the reverse strand, counting down.
CTGGTGCAGCGGCGGCCGCGCTCGGTGGCGTGCGTGCCGATCCTGCGCAAGGGCGAGGTCCTTGGTGCGATATATGTCGAGAACAGCCTCGCTCACGGGGCTTTCATGCCCGACCGCATCCAGCAGCTCGCGCTGCTCGCCAATCAGGTCGGCGCAATCATCGAGAACACCAACCTGCAGCGCGACCTCAGCGAGCACAGCAGCCACCTCCGCGAAGCGCTCCAGAAGGTCGAGCTGCTCGAGCATATCCGCAGCCATTTGACGAAGTTCGTGCCGAAGATGCTGCAGGAACGGATTGAGGCGAATCCGGAGAAGCCCGACATCGAGACGCGCAACGTGGATGTCTCTATCCTGTTCCTCGACATGGCCGGGTATACGAGCCTCAGCGAGAAGCTCGATGCCGAGAAGCTGCAAGGCGTCGTCGAGACCTACTTCTCGCGTTTCCTCGACGACATCCTGCTGAACGGCGGCGACATCAACGAGGTGGCCGGCGATGGCCTCATGATCATCTTCCAGCACGAGGATCCGCGTCAGCATGCGCGCAATGCCACGGCCACGGCGCTCACGATACGCGACA
>JADHLS010000062.1 GCA_016780605.1 Reyranella sp. | reverse complement strand
ATGCCGTCGCCAGCATGGCGTAGCCCGCCGGCACGTTGGCAAAGTTGGTGGGCGAGATCTCACGCAGGTTGCGCAGGGTCTCGTCGAACAGGCCGGGCAGCGGCTTGCCGTCGTCGATGTAGGTGGTGCCGCCATCGGCAAGATTGCCCTGGAAGGTGGCGTTGCCGCCCATCGTGTGGTTCCACGGCAGCCAGTCGAGCACGACCGCGGGCGGATCGTCGGCTTTGCGCGTGCGCGCCATTTGCATCATGGCGATGTTGGCGCACATCATTTCCTGGGTGTTGATCACGGCCTTAGGCATGCCGGTGCTGCCCGAGGTGAACAGGAACTTGCCAATGGTCTTGCCGTCGATTTGCGCGATCGAACGCGCCACCGCATCGGTCGCTTTGGTGGCCAGAAGCTCGCTCCAGGGCAGCGACTGCCTCTCGGGCGGCGCCTTGTCGACATGCACCACCAGCACGCCCCCCGCGTCATGATTGGCGAGGTCGAGCGCTGCCAGCGCCCGCGCATAGATTTCGCCGTTCTGCACGAACACCAGGCCGGGCTTGATGAGATCGACGACGTAGCGCAGCTTGGCGTGGTCCTGGCTCATCACCGAATAGGCGGGCGAGACCGGGGTCACCGGCGCGCGCGCCTGCATGGCCGCCATGGTCAGCAAGGCGAACTCGATGGAGTTCGACGACAGGATCATCACCGGTCTGTCCGGCCCGAAGCCGCGATCGAGCAACGCCTGCGTCACCGCATCGACCTGGCGCTTGGCCTCGGCGTAGGTGACCTTCAGCCAGGCGCGGTCCGGGCCGCGACGCTGCGCCAGCCACAGGCGATCCGGCGCCTCGGCCGCCCACTTTGCGAGAAACGCCGGAACATGCTTCTCGTAGGCCTTTAGCTTGTGGTTCGACTGCAGCAGGATCGTGCCGTCGCCGCGCCGCTCGACGCTGACGTCCCGGCTCAGAAAGTCGATCGGCTTGAAGGGCGTTTGCATCACACTGTCCAACGGCGATACTCCCGGTCGATATTGCTTGTGCCGATTTAGAGGTGGAGATCGAACATCGGCAAGGGGGATCGGCAAGGGAGCTATTGGGGGCATGCCGCCAAGCAGTTCTGATTGGGGCCAACGCAGCGCGAACCGCTGGATGCAGCTGTTTGCTGGCGTTGTCTGCATGGTGATGATCGCCAACCTGCAGTACGGCTGGACGCTGTTCGTGCAGCCAATCAACGAGCGCTACGGCTGGGGCACCGCGGCCATCCAGGTCGCCTTCAGCATCTTCGTCGTCACCGAGGCCTGGTTGGTGCCGTTCGAAGGCTGGTTCGTCGACCGCTTCGGCCCGCGCATCGTCGTGATGGTTGGCGGCCTGCTGGTCGGCCTGTCGTGGATCGTGAACGCCAATGCGAGCTCGCTGTGGCTGCTCTACCTCGGCGCCGCCCTCGGCGGCATCGGCGTGGGCTGCGTCTACGGCACCTGCGTGGGCAATTCGCTGAAGTGGTTCCCCGACCGCCGCGGGCTCGCCGCCGGCATCACCGCGGCGGGTTTCGGCGTCGGCTCGGCCTTCACCATCATCCCGCTCCAGAACATCATCCACTCCAGCGGCTACCAAGCGGCGTTCCTGTGGTTCGGCTTGGGACAGGGGCTGGTCATCCTCGCCCTGGCGCCGTTCCTGCGCGTCGCCGACCCGCGCGAGGTGCCTCCCGCCGCACCGATCGCCCAGGCCCTGCACCATTGCACGCCGATGGAGACGCTGCGCTCACCTCTGTTCTGGGTGCTCTATCTCATGATGGCGCTGGTGAGCGCAGGCGGCCTGATGGCCACCGCGCAGCTCGCGCCGATCGCGCATGAGTACAAAGTCGCCGGCGTGCCGGTGAGCCTGCTCGGCCTCACCCTACCGGCGCTCACCTTCGCGCTGTCGATCGATCGCGTGCTGAACGGCTTCACGCGGCCCTTCTTCGGCTGGGTGTCCGACCGGATCGGCCGCGAGAGCACCATGTTCATCGCCTTCAGCCTGGAGGCCGTGGGCATCCTGGCCCTTGGCCACTGGGGCCGAGACCCGCTGCTCTTCGTCCTGCTGGGCGGCATGGTGTTCTTCGCCTGGGGCGAGATCTACAGCCTGTTCCCCTCGATCTGCACCGACTGCTACGGCACCCGGTACGCCACAACCAATGCGGGCCTGCTCTACACGGCAAAGGGCTTCGCGGGTCTGCTGGTGCCGGTCGCCAGCCTTCTGGTTGTCGAGACCGGCAATTGGCATCTGGTCTTCCTGGCCGCCTCAGCGATGAACGCCGTGGCTGCCGTGCTCGCCATTGTCGCCCTGCGGCCCCTGCGCTTGCGGCAGCAGACGAGGTCCGGTCCGCTCAGCGAACCCGTGGCCCAAACGGGGTGAAGGGTGCGGCCTGAATGACCGTTCACAGGACCGGGCTTTTCAGCCAGAGTCCGCGGCAGGACACAGGGAGACTCGCATGGATTTCGAATACTCGGACCGCACCAAGGCGCTGCTCGAGAAGCTCAACAAGTTCATGGACGAGGTCATCTATCCGGCCGAGCCCGTCTACGAGGAGCAGATGGAGAAGGCCAAGGACCGCTGGCAGCTCCCCAAGGTCATCGAAGAGTGCAAGGCCGAAGCGAAGAAGCGCGGCCTGTGGAACATGTTCCTGCCCGCCGACCGCGACTCGGGCGACACGCACGGCACGATGGGCCTCACCAACCTCGAATACGCGCCGATCTGCGAGGTGCTGGGCCGCTCGTCAATCGCCTCGGAAGCCGTCAACTGCTCGGCGCCCGACACCGGCAACATGGAAGTGTTCGCCCGCTACGGCTCCAAGGAGCACAAGGAGAAGTGGCTGAAGCCGCTGCTCAACGGCGAGATCCGCTCCTGCTTCGCCATGACCGAGCCCGCGGTCGCCTCGTCCGATGCGCGCAACGTCGAATGCCGCATCGAGGCGGACGGCGACAGCTATGTCATCAACGGCCGCAAGTGGTGGTCCTCGGGCATGGGCGATCCACGCTGCAAGGTCATCATCCTGATGGGCAAGAGCGATCCCAATGCGCCGGCCTACCGCCAGCAGTCGATGATCGTGGTGCCGCGCGACACGCCGGGCATCAAGATCGTGAAGATGCTGCACGTGTTCGGCTATGACGACGCGCCGCACGGCCACGCCGAGGTGATCTACGACAACGTACGCGTGCCCAAGTCGGCGATCCTGCTGGGCGAGGGCCGCGGCTTCGAGATTGCCCAGGGCCGCCTCGGCCCCGGCCGTATCCATCACTGCATGCGCGCCATCGGCGTCGCCGAGCGCGCCCTCGAGATGGCGATCAAGCGGGCCAAGAGCCGCGTCGCCTTCGGCCAACGCATCTCCGAGATGGGCGTCACCAAGGCCCATGTTGCCGACATGCGCATGGAGATCGACATGGCTCGTTTGCTGGTGCTGAAGGCGGCCTGGGCGATGGACAAGTTCGGCAACAAGGAAGCCCGCCAGCAGATCGCCATGATCAAGGTGGCGGTGCCCAACATCAGCTCCAAGGTGGTCGACCGTTGCCTGCAGCTGCACGGTGCCGGCGGCGTCAGCCAGGTCTTCAAGCTGGCCAGCATGTACGCCCATCAGCGCACGCTGCGCCTGGCCGACGGTCCCGACGAGGTCCATCGCGACCAGGTCGGCCGCATGGAGATCGCCAAGTATAATTAGACCGGTCCTTGACGGCTGAAAGCAGGGCGCGATCCTCCGGGTCGCGCCCTTCTTCCTTGTGCCGGAGGCTCCCGTGGACACGCCCAAGAACGCCGCCAAGAACGCCGCCAAGAACGCCCATGTCAGCGATCATCTCGCCAACGAACGCACGCTGTTGGCCTGGATCCGGACGTCGATTGCGGTGATCGCGCTCGGCATCGCCATCAATCGCTTCAGCCTGTTCCTGATGGAGATAAACCAGGTCGTGCCCGAGGTGCGTTCCGCGGCCAACCGCCATGTCACGGCGCTCGGCGCCGGACTGGTGGTGCTGGGCATCGTGGTCATGGTCGGGTCGCTCTGGCACTACCTGCGGGTCAGCCGCGCCATCGACAGCGAGACGTTCCGCCCGTCGACCCCCGTGATGGTGACGACGTCGGCCGCCATCGTTGTGATGGGTTTGATTGCTCTGCTCTGGCTGTTCTAGCCTAAGGCAAAGGAGTTTTCCGGATGATGGTCATCGATTCCCAGGTCCATGCCTATGAGGCCAACACGCCGAAGCGGCCCTGGCACACGGTGCCGAACTGGCCGCCTCATGTCACCGGTGACGAGATGTGCGCGGCCATGGACAAGGTCGGGGTCGACGGCGCGATCTTCATTTCCGCCTTTTCCATGTACCGCTACGACGCGAGCTACGCCATCGAAGTGCAGAGGGCGCATCCCAGCCGGATGGCCATCGTCAAGCCCGTCGATCCGGACGATCCCGCGGTGGCCGATGTCATCGCCGACTGGAAGAAGACACCTGGCACGGTCGGCATCCGCATCATGATGACCAAGGAGGCCAACCGCGACCCGAACGACCCGGGTCTGGACCGCATCCTGCGCGCCGCCGTCCGCCATGATTTTCCGGTCAACATGCTGTGCTGGGGCAACATCGAGGCGGGCGCGGCGCTGATCGACCGTCATCCCGAAACGCGCTTCATCATCGACCACCTTGGCATCCTGCAGCCGCGCACGCCGCCCGCCCCGCCGCAGCCCTGGGCGGACCTACCGAAGGTGTTGGAACTCGTCCGGCGCTCCAACGCGGTGATCAAGGTCAGCGGCGCCTGTACGCTGTCCCGCGAGCCGTATCCCTTCAACGACATCTGGGACCCGCTGGCGCGTGTGTTCGACGCCTGGGGTTTCGACCGCTGCCTGTGGGGCACCGACTGGACGCGCGCCTTTGCCGTCGTGAACTACGAGCAGGCCGTCGACCCCTTCCTTAAGACCACCCGGCTGACCAACGACGAGCGGGCCATGTTGATGGGCGGCGCCTGCGCCAAGGCCTATCGCTGGCAGCCAAAAAAGGCGTGATTACCGCTTGGCCGAGCCCAGCGGCGCCGGCGGCCCGTCGGGGATGTTCATCAGCTCGGCCTCGGGCGCTCCAGCCTCATAGGCGGCCGCCAGGGCCGCCGGATCGAACGCCACGCCGATCGGGTTCTTGCGGAAGGCGTCGGTCGTGAAGTAGGCCGCGCATTCCTCCTTGGTCTTGAAGCGGTCGACCTGGAGCTCGACCGAGTTGCCGTCGGGATCGCGGTAGTACAGCGAGATCGTGGGCCCATGATGGATCGGCCGGTAGGGCTCTATGCCCTTGTCCTTGAGGCGACGCCAGGTCGAGAGCAGCTGGCCAATGTCGCGGAAGGTGTAGGCGACATGCGCCAGGCCCCACGCCTTGTCGTCGGGCTCGTGCAGGCCTTCGATGTTCACGACCGCGAGGCGATGGTGCTCGTTGTCGTAGGTCATGAAGCAGATGAAATCGTTGCGCTGCACGACGTGCATGTTGAGCACGGTGCAGTACCAGTCGACCATCCTCGCCATGTTCGACGAGCGCAGCACGAAGTGCGCGAACAATGACGGTGCGATCGGCCTGGTATCCAGGGTACGGGGGGTGACAATGGTGTCCATGACGATCCTCCTGTTGTTCCCAGTCTATTCCACCTTGATGCCCGTGTAATCGATCATCTTCTTCCAGTAGGCGAGGTCCGCCTTCTGGCGCTCGGCGAAGGCCTCGGGCGTGGTCCCGATGGGATCGAAGCCCAGCGTCTTCCAGCGTTCCAGCGACGCCGGCTCCATCAGCACCTTGTTGATGTCGGACGCGAGCTTGTCGACGATCGGCCGCGGCGTCTTCGCCGGCGCGAATATGCCGTACCAACCTTCGATGGCGAAGTCGGGAAAGCCCGCTTCTTCCATGGTCGGCAGGTCGGGCGCCGATGGCGAGCGCGTGGCGCAGGTCTGGGCCAGCGTCTTGACCTTGCCGGCCTTGGCCTGCGGCAGGGCCGACGGGAGATTGTCGAACATGAAGGTGACGCGTCCGCTCATCAGGTCGGGCAGCGCAGCCGAACTGCCGCGATAAGGCACGTGAGTCGCCTTGATGCCGGCCCGCTTCACCAGCAGCTCGGCGGCGACGTGCTGCGAGCTGCCGGGTGCCGCGGACGCGTAGGTCGCGTTGTCCTGTTTCCTGATCCACTCGACCAGCTCCTTCGGCGTGTTGGCCGGCACGTCGGGCGACGTGACCAGCGCCATGCACGCCGTGCCGATCAAGGTCAGCGGCTGGAAGTCCTTGATCGGATCGTAGGGCAGGTTGGGAAAGAACAGCATGTTGGACGCGTTGGTGGTCTGCGTGCCCAGCATCAGCGTGTAGCCGTCCGGTTGTGCCTTGGCGACGATATCGGTGCCGATCGCCCCCGAGGCGCCGCCCTTGTTCTCGACGACGACGCTCTGGCCCCAGATTTCGCTGAGCCGCGCTGTAAGAATGCGGGACAGCGTGTCGGTGGGCCCACCTGGTGGGAACGGCACGACCCAACGCACCGCACGATTGGGATAGGCGTCTTGCGCCATCGCGGCTGCCGCGAGCAGCCCGAGCGACGCCACGAAGCCTGCGAGCAGAACACGACTGCCGCGACCCACCATCCGACACCCCTTCATCTACCGTCTATCGCTTGCGAAACCGGCAGCTTGACCACCGCCCAACCGCGGGGCAAGCCGCTCGCGATGTCCGCGCCCGCCCTTGACGCGCCCGATTCGCTGTCGCGCCTCATTCCCTCGCGTGTGGCGCGCGGCTTCTTCCTCGCCGTTGTCGCCGGCCTCTTCTTCAACTTCCTCAACATCTCGGCCAAGGAGCTTGCAAGCGAGATGCCACCGCTCCTGGTCTCGTGGGGCCGCTGGATCGTGGCTGTCGGCTTGATCGGTCCGTACCTGTTGTGGCGCGTCGGCCCGAGCGGCATGCGCACGCGGGATCTCAAGCTCCATTGCCTGCGGGGCCTGTTCCATACGCCAGGCTATGGCCTGTGGTACGAAGCGGTGGCCTGGCTGCCTCTCGCCACCATGGCGGCGCTGGGCTTCACCGGACCGATCTTCGTCACCCTTGGCGCCGTCCTGTTCCTGCGCGAGACCGTGCATTGGCGCCGCTGGGTCGCCGTGGGCCTCGCCTTCTTCGGCATGCTGGTGATCGTGCGGCCCGGTTTCGTCACGCTGAATCCCGGCATGATCATGATGCTGGTGGCGGTGCCGCTGATCGCCGGTTCCAACCTGGTAGCCAAGGTTGCCGCCGGGCGGGACCGGCCCGAGGTCGTTGTCCTGTGGCAAAGCATCGTCGGCGTGATCTGCTTCGCCCCGTTCGGTCTGTGGTTCTGGCAGATGCCGACCGTCGACCAGTGCCTGTGGTTCCTGGCGTCGGGCTTCTTCGGCACGGTGGGCTACTTCTTCATCACCTGGGCCTATCGCCTGCTCGACATTTCCGCCCTGCAACCCATCACCTTCCTCGGCATTGTTTGGGCCGCCTTGTCCGACGTCTTGCTCTGGGGCAAGACCTCGGATGGCTGGACGTTCGTCGGCGCGGCCATCATCGTGGGCGCCACGAGCTATATCGCCCACCGCGAGGCGAAAGCGGGCAAAGCGACAGCGGGAGGAACGAAGACATGACGGATCGTCTGGCCGGCAAGGTCGCGCTGATCACCGGCGGCGCCTCGGGGCTCGGCGCCAACGCCGCCGCGCTGATGGTCCAGGAAGGCGGCCGCGTCGTCGTCGCCGACATCGCCGTCGACCGCGGCAAGGCGATGGCCGACAAGCTGGGCTCGGCCGGTCACTTCGTGAAGCTCGACGTCACCAGCGAGGACAACTGGAAGGCCGCCATCCAGGAGACCGTCGACAAGTTCGGCGCCATGCACGTGCTGGTGAATTCCGCCGGCATCGGCCTCGGCAAGACGGTCGAGGACATCACCCTCGAGGAATGGCGCAAGGTCCACGCGATCGACCTCGACGGCGTTTTCCTGGGCTGCAAGCACGGCGTCGCCGAGATCAAGAAGCACACCCAGCGTCTCGGCGGCTCGGTGATCAACATCTCGTCGATCTCCGGCATCATCGCCGGCGCCAACATGGCGGCATACAACTCGGCCAAGGCCGGCGTACGCCTGCTCAGCAAGTCGGTGGCGCTGCACTGCGCCAAATCGGGCTACAATATCCGCTGCAATTCGGTGCATCCCACCTTCATCGACACGCCCATCCTCGACCGCTATCGCGACCGATTCGGCAACGAAGTGATGCAGCAGAAGCTCGGCCGCCAGGTGCCGATCGGCCGCCTCGGCCGGCCCGAAGAGGTGGGCTGGGCGCTGGTCTTTCTCGCCTCCGACGAATCGAGCTTCATGACCGGATCCGAGGTCGTGATCGACGGCGGCATCAGCGCGATGTGACGGAGGAGGAATTTTCATGCTGCTCTCTCTCGACGGACGACGCGTCTACTTCGATCTCGCCGGCCCGCAGGCCGCGCCGACCGTGTGCTTCACCCATTCGCTCAATGCCGATGGCGGCATGTGGGTCGAGCAGATGGTGCCGTTGCTGGCGGCGGGCTACCGCGTGCTGCGGCTGGACATGCGCGGCCACGGCGGCAGCGCGCCGGTCGACGGCGACTACACGATGGACGCGCTGGCGGCCGACGTGAGGGGCGCGCTCGACGTGCTCGAGATCAAGAAGGTGCACTATATCGGCCTCTCGATCGGCGGCATGATCGGCCAGGGCTTCGCGCTCGCCTATCCCGATCGGCTGCTGTCGCTGACGCTTTGCGACACCCAGCCGTCGACGCCGGCCGGCTCGACCGCGACCTGGGAGGAGCGCAAGGCGGTCGTGCGCACCAAGGGCCTGGCGGCCCTGGCCGACGGCACGATGGAGCGCTGGTTCACCGACGAGTTCAAGAAGGTGAATCCGGTGCGCTGGCGCGAGATTCGCGACACGATCAGCGGCACCACGCCCCAGGGCTCGGCAGGCTGCATGTCGGCAATTCAGAACTTCAACTACGAAGCCAAGCTTCCCAGCATCAAGACCCCGACCCTGGTGATCTGCGGCGACCAGGACCAGGGCACGCCGCCCGAGCGCAATCAGTTCATCGCCTCCAAGGTGCCCGGCGGGCGCTACGAAGGCATCACCGCGGCGCGCCACCTGCCCAACGTCGAGCGGCCCGACCAGTTCAATCGCATCATGCTGTCGTGGCTGGCAGCCAATCGCTAGGACATCGCCATGGATTTCGCGTTCACCGAGGACCAGCTCGCCATCAAGGACAGCGTCGGCAAGCTCTGCGCGCAGTTCGACGACAAGTACTGGCTGAAGAAGGACAAGGAAGGCGGCTTCCCCAACGACTTCTATCGCGCCATGGCCGATGCCGGCTGGCTCGGCATCGCCATGCCCGAGGAGTATGGCGGTGCGGGGCTTGGCATCACCGAGGCGGCGCTCCTGATGCAGACCGTGGCCGAATCCGGTGCCGCCCTGCAGGGCGCGTCGGCCGTCCATCTCAACATCTTCGGGCCCAATCCGATCGTGGTGTTCGGCACCGATGAGCAGAAGAAGCGCATCCTGCCCGACATCATCAAGGGCAAGGTCAAGGGCTGCTTCGCCGTCACCGAACCCGACGCCGGACTCAACACCACGGCGCTCGACACCAAGGCCGAGCGTGACGGCAACGGCTACATCGTGCACGGCAAGAAGACCTGGACAACCACGGCCCAGGTCGCCGACAAGATGCTGCTGATCGCGCGCACGACGCCCAGGGAGAAGTGCAAGAAGGCGACCGACGGGCTCACGCTGTTCTATACCGACTTCGACCGCTCGAAGATCGAGGTGCGCGAGATCGACAAGATGGGGCGCAAGGCGATCGACACCAACCAGGTTTTCATCGACGGCCTGAAAGTACCGCTCGAGGACCGCATCGGCGAGGAAGGCAAGGGCTTCCACTATCTGCTGCATGGGCTCAATCCCGAGCGCGTGCTGATCGCGGCGGAGGCGATCGGTATCGGCAAGGCGGCGCTCGCCAAGGCCACGCAGTACGCCAAGGAGCGCGTCGTGTTCGGCCGCCCGATCGGCAAGAACCAGGCGATCCAGCATCCGCTGGCCGAGAGCTGGATGCATCTCGAAGCGGCCAACCTGCTCGCCTTCAAGGCGGCGTGGCTCTACGACAACGGCAAGGAATGCGGCGCGGAGGCCAACTCGGCCAAGTACCTCGGGGCGCGCGCCGCCTACGATGCTTGCGAGCGGGCGATCCTGACCCATGGCGGCTACGGCTATGCCAAGGAATTTCACGTCGAACGCTTCCTGCGCGAGGTCATGATCGCGCGCATCGCGCCGGTCAGCGAACAGCTGATCCTGTGCTACGTCGCCGAACGTGTCCTGGGTTTGCCCAAGAGCTACTAGAGGGCTCGACGCAGTGCATGCACTGCTGGCGGATTTCCGCAATTAGCGCAATTTCCGCTCCCCCTCTTTCCGACGCGGAGTCTCATGATCGGCGAATTAAGATAGTTTCGCTAGTTTCGCTACCGGTTTTCGACTCAACCCTCGTCCCAGCATCCTGACACGAGCTCGCGCAGGGGGAATGTCGCGAGCGACATCTTCACTCGCGCCCTGGGAACGGATCAAACGATGAGAAAGAGCAGGTAGCAGCCAAACCCTATAGATCAAACTAAAGTGCTTGTCAATAACCATGGTATTTTTCGTACCGTATCAAGACCCACCGATGGCGCCGCCATTGCAACACATCGAATGGTGCATCTCGGCTGGGACCGGCGAGCGAGGCAACTCTGCCCCCTGCCAGGACGTTTGGTCGGTGATGAGGCCAACGAGGAGCCAGCCATGACCAGGAGCCGGATGCATGCCGCCATCGCCTTGGGCAGCTTGCTGATCGTGGGGGGATTTGTCGCTTTCCTGCCGCCCGTGCCGCCGGCCTCGGCGCAAAGCCAGGCCCAGCGCATCTGCCGCGAGCAGGGAATTCGCCCCGATACCGAAGGCTATGAGTTCTGCCTGTCGCAGGCGACGCGTGCGTTGGAATGGGGTGAGCCCGGACTGGCGCGCGGCTTCGCCCGCGTGGCGCTCGATGCCCGCGACGCTTGTATGGGCTACGGACTGCAGCCCCAGACGTCCGGCTTCCGTGCCTGCATCGAGCGCGAGACCTATGCGCGCGGGCTGCTGGTCTATGCCAACGACCAGCCCAACTACGGGCCCCAGATAGCCGATCACCCCTAGCATTCCGACTTCGTGGGATGTGAACCGGGGACTGCCTTTCCCAAAGCGGTCAGGTAGCCTGCCGTTATGCAGCCCCTTCCCTCATCCGTCCTCCCAACCGGCATCCGTGCCCGAATACTGCCCGGCATCAATGGCCTCGACATCCATGTCCTGGAGGCCGGCTTCGAGACCAAGGGCAGGCCGGCGGTACTGCTCCTGCACGGTTTTCCCGAGCTCGCCTACAGCTGGCGCAAGGTGATGCCGGCGCTGGCGGCCGCGGGCTACCACGCCATCGCCCCCGACCAGCGCGGCTATGGCCGCACCACCGGATGGGATGCCGACTACGACGGCGATCTCGCGGGCTTCCGGTTCATGAACCTGGTGCGGGACGCGATCGGCGTGCTGTTTGCGCTCGGCCATCGCACGGCCGAGGCTGTCGTCGGACACGATTTCGGGGCCTCGGTCGCCGCTTATGCCGCGCTGATCCGGCCCGACATCTTCAAGCGCATGGTGCTGATGAGCGCGCCATTCGGCGGCGCTCCGGCGGTGCCGTTCGATACCGCCGACAAGCCAGCCGCGGCCAAGGGCGCCGACATCCACGCTGCGCTGGCTGCCCTGCCGAGGCCGCGCAAGCATTACCAGTGGTACTACTCGACGCGGCCAGCCAACGCGAACATGTGGAAGGCGAAGCAGGGCGTGCACGCCTTCCTGCGCGCCTACTACCATCACAAGAGCGCCGACTGGAAAGCGAACAAGCCGTTCGAGCTCAGCGGCTGGACCGCCGACGAACTGGCCAAGATGCCGACTTACTACATCATGGATCTCGCCGACGGCATGGCCGAGACGGTGGCCAAGGAGATGCCGTCGGCGGCCGAGATCGCGGCCAACAGCTGGCTGACCGAGACCGAGCTCAAGGTCTACAGCGATGAGTATGCGCGCAACGGCTTCCAGGGCGGGCTGAACTGGTACCGCGTGCGGACCTCGGGCAAGGCCAACGGTGAACTTGAGGTCTTCACCGGTCGCACCGTCGACGTGCCGTCGACCTTCATCTCGGGACGCAGCGACTGGGGCATCTACCAGACGCCGGGCGCCATCGAGCGCATGCAGAAGACGGCCTGCACGCGGATGAAGGACATCCATCTGATCGAGGGCGCCGGCCACTGGGTCCAGCAGGAGAAGCCGGACGAGGTCAATCGCCTGCTTCTTCGGTTTTTGAAGTCGAGTTAGCCCGCCAGCGCGCCGCTTCCTCAGGAGGGGCGTTGCAGGCGGCGGCAACCAGGGCCGCGGTGAAGAGCGTTGCCGCCCGCAGCTCGCCCTGTCCGACCTTGTCGCGCGTGTCGGCTGGCGTCAGAACCACACGCAGGTTGGCCAATGGATCGTCGAAGCCCGCGACCAGGCGCAACGCCGGTATCCCGCCTTGGGCGAAGTTGGCGTGGTCGGAGTTGGTCATCAGCGGCCGTACCGTGCGCACGCTGAGCCCATTCGCCTCGGCAGTTCCCA
>JADHLS010000061.1 GCA_016780605.1 Reyranella sp. | reverse complement strand
GACAGGCGCGTGCGGGCGCTGAACGCGCGCGATCGCAAGAAGGACAAGCCGACCAACGTGCTGTCCTATCCTTCAGGCGGGCGCGAATACCTGGGCGACGTCGTGCTGGCGCGCCAGACCGTCTGGCGAGAGGCCAAGTCGCAAGGCAAGACGGCCGCCGATCACCTCGTCCATCTCGTCGTGCATGGCACGCTTCACTTGATGGGCTACGATCACGAGACCAGCGAGGCCGACGCCGATCGCATGGAGGCGCTGGAGCGCCGGATCCTCGCGAAGCTCGGCATCGCCGATCCATACTGAAGGAAGGGAAACGACATGCGGGTGGGATTCATCGGCTTAGGGACAATGGGCTCGGGCATCTCGGCCAACATGCGCAAGGCCGGCCACGACATGGTGGTGCATGATGCCCGGCGTGAGGCGGCCGAGAAGATCTGCGCCGCCGGCGCCGAATGGGCAGATACGCCCAAAGCCGTCGCCGAGGCCACGGAGGTCGTTTTCACCTCGCTGCCCGGCCCGAAGGAGTTCGAGGCCGTCGTGAAGGGCGACAAGGGCTTGCTCGCCGGCATGAAGCGCGGCCAGCCGCTGTTCGATCTCACGACCAATTCGCCGACCGTCATCCGCGGCCTCGAGCCGTTGTTCAAGGAGCGCGGCGCGGTGCTGCTCGACAGCCCTGTCAGCGGCGGTCCGGCGGGCGCCCATTCCGGCAAGATGGCGATCTGGGTCGGCGGCGATGAGCAGGTCTTCCAGCGCTATCGCACCGTGCTCGATGCGGCGGGCGACCAGGTCGCCTATATCGGGCCGATCGGCTCGGCCTCGGTCGCCAAGCTGGTGCACAACCTCAGCGGCTACATGATCCAGACGGCGCTCGCCGAGGCCTTCACCATGGGCGTGAAGGCCGGCGTCGATCCGCTGACCCTGTGGAAGGCGGTGCGTAACGGCGTCACCGGCCGGCGCCGCACCTTCGATGGTCTCGCCGATCACTTCCTGCCCGACATCTACGACCCGCCGCGCTTTGCGCTGAAGCTCGCGCACAAGGATGTGTCGCTGGCGACTCAGGTCGGCAAGGAGCACGGCGTGCCGATGCGGCTCGCTAACCTGACGCTGGAGGAAATGACGGAAGCGCTGGCGCGCGGCTGGGAAGGCCGCGATTCGCGTTCGTCGATGATCCTGCAAAAGGAGCGCTCGGGCCTCACGATCAAGTGCGACCCCGCCGACATCGCCGCCATCCTGCGCGACAAGAGCAACGCGTGATTGGAGCGCGGACCTCCAGGTCCGCTCATACTCATGTTCCTCTCCCCCGCTAGGGGGAGAGGTTAGGTGAGGGGGAGTCGACGAATGTAACCCCCTCACCCAGCCTCTCCCCCTAGCGGAGGGAGAGGAGAATGATTCATGAGCGGACCTGGAGGTCCCCGCTCCAACTAGAGCATCTCCAGCGATTGCTTGCCTTTGGGCGGCGGGAAGGCGCGGTCGAGCTCGGCGGCGATCTCGGGTGTGAGCTTCACGTCGAGGGCACCGAAGTTCTCCTGCACGCGCTCGCGGGTGGACGACTTCGGAATGGTGACGACGCCGGGCTGGGCCATCACCCAGGCAAGCGCCAATTGCGCTGGCGTGCAGCCGGCGTCGCCCGCGAGCTTCTTCAAGGCAGGCTTGGTCAACAAGCGGCCCTGATCGAGCGGTGAATAGGCCATGAGAGGGATCGACTTCTTGCGCATCAGCGGTAGCAGGTCGAACTCCGGGCCGCGGCGCGACAGGCAATACAACACCTGGTTGGAACCGGTCAGTCCCTTGTCGAGATGGGCGGCCTCTTCCATGTCGCCGCGGTCGAAGTTGCTGACGCCGAAGTCGCCGATCTTTCCTTGCTCGCGCAGGCGGTGGAACGCCTCGAAGGTTTCCTGCAATCGCGCACCGCCGCGCCAGTGCAGCAGGTAAAGGTCGATGCGCTCGATGCCCAGCCTCTTCAGGCTGCGCTCGCAGGCGGCGACCGTGCCGGCGCGCGTTGCATTGTGGGGATAAACCTTGCTCACGATATGGGGCCGCTTCGCGCGCCCCTTGATCGCCTCGCCGACGATCTCCTCGGCGACGCCCTCGCCGTACATCTCGGCGGTGTCGATCATGGGATAGCCGATATCGAGCCCATACTTCAGGGCATCGAGTTCATCGCCGCGCCGCCGGCCGCTTTCGCCCATGCGCCAGGTTCCGAGGCCGAGAACCGGCATGGCGGCACCGGAAGGAAGTTTGCAGGAACGCATAAGGAACATCCATCATTGCAACGCCGGGGCGATAGCCTATCTTAACGACCATGCCGGACTCCACAGCGCACAGTACGCAGCCGGGCGCCACGGGCCCGGCCTCGGCAAGCGAGCCTTCCGCACCCCCAAGCCCGGCGCCCGCTTCTGAAATCCCTTCGAGTGGCGGTCTGCTGCGCGCCATCCTGCGGCGCCTGCGGCGGCGCGAGAAGAATGAGGCGGTGCGCGAGGCGCTCGAGGAGCTGATCGAGGAAACGCCCGAGAGCGACTCGCCTATCAGCGAGGACCAGCGTGTTCTGCTCGCCAACATCCTGAAGCTGCGCGACAAGACGGTGGCCGACGTCATGGTGCCGCGCGTCGACATCGTCGCCATGGCCGCCGACACGCCGCTCGATGAGGTCGTGCGCCTGATACAGTCCGAGGCCCATTCGCGTTATCCGATCTATCGCGAATCGCTCGACGATGTCATCGGCATGATCCACATCAAGGACGTGCTGGCCTACTGGGGCACCGCCAAGAAGTTCAACCTGCGTGACATATTGCGCCGTGTTGTGTTCGTGGCGCCGACGCTGCCCGTACTCGACATGCTGCTCGACATGCGGCGCTCGCGTACTCACATGGCGTTGGTGGTCGATGAGTTCGGCGGCACCGATGGCCTCCTCACCATCGAAGACCTGGTCGAAGAGATCGTGGGCGAGATCGAGGACGAGCACGACGTCGCCCAGACGCCGACGGTCGCCCGTCGCGTCGACGGCACTATCGACGTCAACGGCCGTACGCCGGTCGAACTGCTCGAACAGGAGATCGGCAACGTGCTGTCGGAGGACGAGCGTCGCGAGATCGACACCGTGGGCGGCCTGATCTTCTCCCTGCTCGGCCGCATTCCCGAGCGCGGCGAGGTCGTCCGTCATCCGTCGGGCGTGGAGTTCGAGGTCCTCGATGTCGATCCGCGGCGCATCCGGCGCCTGCGCGTGCGGCCGCCGACGGGCGCGCCGCCCGACCCCTCCTGACCAACGCAGCGCTGTGATGAATATCCGGGGTTGGCGTGCCTTGGGCATCGCCCTCGTGAGCGGCGCTTTGGCGGCGCTCGCCATGCCACCGCTCTACTGGCTGCCGCTCGCGGTCGTGGGAATCGTGGCCTATGTCTGGCTGTGGCAAACGGCACCGACGCCGCTCGGCGCGTTCTGGCGCGGCTTCGTGTGGGGTATCGGCCATTTCGCCGTCGGCTCCTACTGGATCCTCGAAGCCTTCTACGTGCCGCCCGCCGACTTCGCCCTGCTGGGGCCGCCGATCATCGCGGGTCTGTCCGCCGTGCTGGGATTCTTCCCCGGACTCGCGGCGTGGGTCTCACGCCGTGTGATCGATCGCTGGCCGAGCCTTGGCGGCCGCTACAGCCGATTGGTTGTGCTCGCGATCGCCTGGACGGCAGGGGAATGGCTGCGCGGCCACCTCTTCACTGGTTATCCCTGGAATCCGCTCGGTCACGTGTGGGCCTTTGCCACTCCTTTGCTACAAGGCGCGGCACTGTTCGGCGTCTATGGCCTTGGCATGGTGACGTTTCTGATCCTCGCTGCGCCGGCGGCCGGATGGCGCGCATCGGTTGCGGCGCTGATCGTCGTCGGTGCCGGAGGGTACGCCGGCGTCATGGCGGTGCCTCCGGTGGACGAAGGCGGCGTGTGGATCCGCATCGTGCAACCCAACGTGCCGCAGTCCGAGAAGTGGCGCCCTGAAACTCGCGTGAGCCAACTCACCAAGCTCGTGGAAATGAGCCGCGTCGCCGGTTTCGACCGGCTGGCCGCCGTGGTCTGGCCGGAGACGGCGCTGCCCGCGGTCATCGAGCCGGGCTCACCCGCGCTGGCGGCCATGGCCCAGGCGGTGCCGCCGCAGGGGCTGCTGTTGGCCGGCGCCGCCCGCGGCACGTTGCGCGCCGAGGACGGTGTGTGGAACTCCCTGCTTGTGATCGACCGTACCGGTGCCGTCGTTGCGCACTACGACAAGGTCCATCTCGTGCCGCTTGGGGAATACGTCCCTTTCCATAAGCAGCTGGCGCCAGTATCGGGCCTTATCGGCCGTGGCTCGTTCGAGGAGGGTGAGGCCCGCGTCACCCTGGAGCCGACCAACGGCCTGCCGTCGTTCTCGCCGATCATCTGTTATGAGGTGATCTTCCCCGGCGCGGTCACCGGACCGGGTCCGCGGCCGCAATGGCTGCTCAATGTTACCAACGACGGATGGTTCGGGTTGAGCAGTGGGCCTTACCAGCATCTCACAAGTGCACGGTTGCGTACCATTGAGGAAGGCCTACCCATGATGCGCGCGGCTAACACCGGCGTATCCGCCGTGATCGACGCTTATGGTCGCGTTTTGGCCTCGCTCGATATGCAACAGGAAGGCATCATCGATCATCGGCTCCCTGCGGCGCGAGCGCCCACGCCGTACAGCCGTTGGGGCGATTGGACATTGCTGGTTACGGTTGCAATTCTTGCATTGGGCTTGCTTGGCGCGCGATTATGGAACGGCCGGCAAGCCCCATGAATCGCTCACGATCTGCAAGACGAGGATCAGCTTGCATTATCCGGGCGAGGGGGTAATGTCATATGCAGCCTTGACGTGTAGATATGCATTTTTGCAGGTTTGGGATTTGCCGGTGGGCCGCACTCCCAAGGTGTTCGCCACTTTATTTGCACAACCTCGGTGTAGGTGAGAGACAGAGCGAGAGGAAAAAGGACCCATGGCAAGATCACACCCTGTAGATGTTCATGTCGGCGCGCGCATGCGTCAGCGCCGCACGCTCCTCGGCATGAGCCAGGAGAAGCTGGGAACGGCCGTCGGGCTCACCTTCCAGCAAATTCAGAAGTACGAGCGCGGCTCGAACCGCATCGGCTCGAGCCGGCTCTACGAGTTCGCCAAGGTTCTCGATGTGCCGGTGTCGTACTTTTTCGACGAGATGCCGTCGAACGCGCTGTCGGGACGGCCGATGTCGGGCCGCGGCCGCAAGGGCTTCGGTGAGGCCGGCACGCCCTTCGAGCAGGAGAAGGATCCGCTGATCAAGCGCGAGACGCTCGAACTGGTACGCGCCTACTACAAGATCCGCGAAGGCCGCGTGCGCAAGCGCATCTTCGAGATGGTGAAGGCCGTCGGCGCGGCGAGCCACGCCGAGGTCCTGGGCGGTCGCAAGAGCCGCTCGTAATCGGGGTCACAAAGGGGCCCCTGAGGCAAACTGACGGGACCCCTTGATTTCCGTCGTCATCTGGAGTTTTTAGCCGGCGCGGCCCGATGGGCGGCGCCGCCGCGGACGGATTTGGACGACTTGCCACCGCGACAATAAAGGCTAAGCCGGACGTTGGCGGCTCTTCCGCCCTGCCCGGAGTCCATATGACCTGTGGGAGGGCTGTTTTGGCCATCAAGGACTATCTCTTCACCAGCGAATCGGTTTCCGAGGGCCATCCGGACAAGGTCTGCGACCAGATCTCGGACGCCATCCTCGACGCATTCATCGCCAACGACGTCAAGCTCGGCCATGCCGACGACAGCCACGCCAATACGCGCCTGGGCTGCGAGACGCTGGCCACCACCAACAAGATCGTCATCGCTGGCGAAGGCCGCGCCTCAGCGCCGTACATGCACAAATACGGCAAGCACACCATCGTCAACCGCGAGGCCCTGACCGAGATCGCCCGCGATGTCGTGCGTGACATCGGCTACGACCAGGACGGCTTCAGCTTCCACGGCGCCGACATCGAGGTGCTGCTGCACGGCCAGTCGCCCGACATCGCCATGGGCGTCGACGCCAAGAAGAAGGGCGGCAATCTCGGCGAGCAGGAAGGCGCGGGCGACCAGGGCCTGATGTTCGGCTTCGCCTGCCGCGACAGCGAGGAATACGAGAAGGGCTCGTTCATGCCGGCCCCGATCTATTTCTCGCACAAGATCCTCGAGGTGCTGAGCAAGGCGCGCCGTTCGGGCGAGCTGCCCGATCTGCAGCCCGACGCCAAGAGCCAGGTCACGGTGCGCTACGTTGACGGCAAGGCCGTCGGCGCCACCAAGGTCGTGGTCTCCACCCAGCATCGCGAGGCCACGTCGAAGGGCAAGAAATACAACTCCGGCATGATCAAGGAGATGATCGCCGGACACGTGGCGAAGTCGCTGCCCAAGGGCTGGATGCCCAAGAAGGCGTCCGACTTCTTCGTGAACCCGACCGGCAACTTCGTCGTCGGCGGCCCCGACGGCGATTGCGGCCTGACCGGCCGCAAGATCATCGTCGACACCTACGGCGGCTTTGCCCCGCACGGCGGCGGCGCCTTCTCGGGCAAGGACCCGACCAAGGTCGACCGTTCGGCCGCCTATGCCGCGCGCTACCTCGCCAAGAACGTGGTGGCGGCGGGGCTCGCCGATCGCTGCCTGATCCAGGTGGCCTATGCCATCGGCGTCGCCGACCCGATGTCGCTCTATGTCGATACCCAGGGCACCGGCAAGGTCGACGAGCGCAAGCTCGAGAAGCTGTTGTCCGACATCTTCCCGCTGCGGCCGACCAACATCCGCCGCTCGCTGCAGCTCAACAAGCCGATCTACAAGCGCACGGCGGCTTACGGCCATTTCGGTCGCAAGCCTGAAAAAGACGGCGGCTTCTCCTGGGAGCGCACCGACCTGGTGCCGGAGCTGAAGAGGGCTTTTGGAGCGCGTTAGGACATTGTCCTAAACGATTGATTCAACGCCAGAATTTGATAGTGTCAGAGGGGCAGTAACAAGTCTGCTGGAGCAGACGGCAAATGGCCCCTCTGGAGAATGGCGGGTTCCAGCCATCGGTGTGGACCGGCGACAGGAGCCGGCCCGTCGACTCGCTCATGCGGGCGCTGCTTTACGTCGTCCAGCAGGTCGGCCGGCCGCTGAGCGAGGCCGATGTCCGGCGGCTGGCGGCGGTGCCCGCGGCTGGCCTCGATGAGGTGGCTTTCCTGACGGTCGGCGCCCGGCTCGGCCTGGAAGCCCACGCCCTCGACCTCACGCATGAGCGCCTCGATGGCGTGCCGCTGCCGTTCGTGCTGCTGGCGGTTGGTCAGCCCGCGCACGTCGTCGTGGCGCGGCAGGCCGGGCGATGGGTGGTGCTCGACGTCGTCGACGGCCGCATCTGGCAACTCTCGGCCGACGAGGTCATGGCGCTCGGCGCGCGCGCCCTGGTGCTGCGGCAAGGGCTGCACGACGAGGGCCACGCCACCTGGTATGCGCCGCTGTGGCGCCGCGTGCGGCCGGTGCTGCTCAGGCTCGCGGCTGCGTCGTTCGTGATCAACCTGCTGGCGCTCGCGACGCCGCTCTTCATGATGCTGGTGCTGAACACCGTGGCCGGCCGTTCCGCGCCCGCCAACGCCGCATCGCTGCTGATGATGCTGTGCGCCGGCATGCTGGTCGTGTACGGCCTCGACTTCGCCCTCCGCCTCGGCCGCGGCTGGCTGTCGGCGCGCACCGGCGCGCAGCTCGATGCCTTGATGAGTGCCGAGGCGTTGCACCACCTCATGCAGCTGCCCTATCGGCACTTCGAGCGCACGCCGTCGGGCGTGATTGCCGAACGGCTGCGCCAGCTCGACGTGCTGCGCGGCTTCCTGACCGGCCAGATGCCGGCGCTGGCGATCGACATCGGCTTCGTCGTGCTCTTCCTTGCCGCCACCTTCGCCATCAGCCCGATGCTGGGGGCGATCGGCGCGCTTGCCATTCCGGTGCTGATCGGTGTGTCGCTTGCCACGCATCGCGCACAACGGCGGCTGGCCGAGGAGAATTTCCAGGCGCTGGCGGCCAAGAGCTCGACGCTCGCGGAGACGGTCGCCAATGCCGCGACCATCAAGACGCTGGGTCTTGAGGCCGAAATCGAGAAGCGCTGGCAGGCGCGGGTCGAGCAGTCGGCCTGGGCTTCTTTCCGCGCCAACAATCTCGCCAACATCGCCGCCAGCGCTTCGGGCAGCCTGCAGCTGCTGGCGTCCCTCGCCATCGTCGTGATCGGCGTGCATGAAGTCGTCGGCCATCGCATGACTATCGGCGCTTTGGTTGCGGCCAACATGTTGGCCGTGCGTGCGTTGCAGCCGATGCGTCAGCTGGTGGCCGCATGGCACCAGTTGCAGGCGGTCGGCGCTGCCTTCAAGCGCATCGACGAGCTGATGTCGCAGCCGGTCGAGAGCCCGCCAGGTGAGCTCGCGCCCATGCCGGCGCTGGCGGGCGACATCGTCTTCGATCGCGTCAGCTATCGCGCCGATGCCGAGGCGCCGGCGATCCTGCACGACGCGCATTTCAGCGTCGCCGCGGGCGAGATCCTGGGCATCGTCGGCCCCTCGGGCTCGGGCAAGACCACGATCGCCAACCTCGTGCAGGGCCTGTTCCGGCCGACCAATGGACGTGTCCTGATCGACGGTACCGACATCGCCCACATTTCGCCGGCGCAGCTGCGCGCCCAGATCGGCGGCGTACCGCAGGACGTGCAGCTCTTCACCGGCTCGGTGCGCGAGAACATCGCCATGGGCGTGGCCGACAAGGATCCCGGCCGCGTCGTCGCCGTCGCCAAGTTCGTCGGCGCGCACGATTTCATCCAGCGCCTGCCGCAAGGCTACAACACCGTCCTGGGGGAGCGCGGCCAGGGCCTGTCGAACGGCCAGCGCCAGCTGCTCTGCATTGCCCGCGCCCTCATCCGCAATCCGCGTATCCTGGTGCTCGACGAAGCGACGAGCGCGCTCGATCCCGCCACCGAGGAGCAGCTGCTGCGCCAGCTCAAGGCCAATGCGCGCGGCCGCACGGTGATCATGATTACCCATCGCCTGGCGCCGCTGGCCATTGCCGATCGTGTCGCCCTGCTGATGGATGGCCGCATCGAGCGCATCGGCTCGCCCACCGAAGTGATGGCCTACGCCCGCATCCGCATGGCCGAGGCGAGCCGCGGCCAGGCCAACGCGGGCACATCGGCGCATACGGTGGCGATGCTGGCTTAGTCCTCTTGCCGGACCGCGGGCCTCCAGGCCCGCTCATGATTCGTGATGCGGGCCTGGAGGCCCGCGGTCCGACAAGATTAAAGAAGCTCTACGAAATCCGGATCTTCCAGCCGCGCCAGGCGCTCCGACGCCAGTCGCGCGCAGTCGATCAACAGCGACTTGCGCCGCGCTGCCGCCATCGGCCGGCGTGGCGAGGGCCGCAGCAACTCACCGCCATAAGCATCGGCCACGATCAGGCCGACTTCGTCGGAGATCAGCGCCTGCGGGAAGTCGACCGGCACGGCGAAGTAGAGCTGATCGCACCAGCTGAGATAGTCCGGCCATTTCTCATCGACCCGCCAATCCTCGATCGAGGACTTCACCTCGACGATGGTGATCTCGCCACCGCGCCCCAGTGCGAAGATATCGGCGCGTCGACCGTCGGGCAGCGGCACCTCCAGCAGCACGGAGTGACCCGCCTGGCGCATCAGCCGGCAAGCGCCTCGACACACCGCGAGCGTGATCTCCGGCCGGGCGAGGCGTATGGCGGTGGGCAGGGTCATTGCCCCGCCCTAGCGGCTGGAGGCAGGCCTGAGCGTCGCGTCGATCGGCCGCTCGAGTACCGGCGTGAAGCGCTGCGCCAGTGTCTCCGCCTGGCGCTTCTCGGTCGGCGACAGCTGATCGGCGGTCTTGTCGCGCACCGGACGCGAGTCCGGATGACCGGCGCGCTCGGCGAGCAGCAGCCACTTGTAGCCTTCAACCCGATCGGGCGCCCCGGCGACACCGCCCAGCAGCATGATGCCCAGCGCATGCTGGGCCTGCGGCAGTCCCTGCTGCGCGGCGCGGGTGTACCATCGCTGGGCCTGCGCCGGATCACGCGCCACACCGACGCCGGAGAAGTAGGCGTTGGCCAGCTTGAACTGGGCCGACGGCACGCCCGCTTGCGCGGCAGCGTCGTACCAGGTGATCGCCGCCTGGACGACCCGTTCGTTCGCCGCCTTGTCGCGCGATGCTGGTGTGCGCGCGACCATGTCGCCCATGGCGAGGGATGCTTCAGGGATGCCGCTGTCGCGCGCCTGCATGAGGTAGCGTTGAGCGGCGGCGACGTCGCGTTTGATGCCGACCCCCTCGCTCAGCATCAGGCCGTAGCGCAGCCCGGCCAACGCATGGCCTTTGTCGGCGGCGCGGCGAAAGAGATCGGCAGCGCGCACGGGGTCGGGCGGCACCTGCTCGCTGCTTTCCGACAGGGCGCGGCCCAGCGTGTAGAGCGCCTGCGGATCACCGCTCGCCGCCGCCTTCTCGAGCCAGGCCCGGGCATTGACGAGATCGCGCGGCACGCCGAGGCCGCGCATATAGAGGATTCCGAGATTGATCTGGGCGCGCACGTGGCCGGCGTTCGCGGCTTTGTCGAACAGTTCGGCGGCGCGGGCTTCGTTGCGTGGGGTGCCGGCAAGGCCCTGGGCATAGACCAACGCCAGGCGATGGCTGCCCTCGAGGGAGCCGGCGTCGGCGGCGCGCTGGATGTAGCGCAAGCCTTCCTTGTCGGCGCCGCGTTCGAGCAGGACGGCGCCGAGCCACGCCTCAGCGTCGGCGTTGCCAGGCGCCAAGGCACGCAGCGTCGCTTCTGCCGTCGGCATGTCGCCGCTGCGATAGGCGATTACCGCCGGCCGCAGCGCCGGAGCCACGTCGGACGCGTCCTGTTGAGCGCGCACCCCGCCGCTCACGGCCAGCAAGGCCGCCAGCAGCGCCAGGCCACGCCTGTTCATTTGGTCTTGAAGGTGTAGGCCGCGGCTGCCGCCTTGGCCTTCTCGATCTCGTCGGGCGTCATCTCACGGGCGAGCTGCTCGTAGGCCTGCGGCGAGACCTGGCCGTGCCAGCGCTCGGCAATTGCCACCCACTTGTAGGCTTCGAACAGGCTCTTCGGCACGCCCTTGCCCTCGGCGTACGCGCCGGCGATCGGCAGCATCGCGGGCACATAGCCACGCTCGGCAGCATCGAGAAGAAGGGGCGTTGCCTTGTTGGGATCGTAGAACTTCGAATCGGGATTGCCGTAGATGTAGAGGCCGGCGAAGAACTGAGCGCGCGGATCGCGCTCCTTCACCAGCACCTGCAGCTCCTTTTCCGCTGTGGCGATATCGCCGGCCTGCATCGCTTTCACGGCTTCTTCCATCCCCGCGGCGGCCGGCTGCGCCGCAGCCAACATCAACGCGAAACCGCTGAGCGCAAGCAGGGTTCGCTTTGAACGGACAAATGACACGATAAGACACTCCCGAAAACGGCGGCGCAGACACAGGGCCGATGATGACTGGGTGCGCCCCTCTAGCATGGAATTGAGGCTGAAACCGACTGCAAGGCGGCTGCGTGGTTCGGGACAGATCGATTTTGTTGGTGGTCTTGATTCTCGGGCCAAGCAAATTGCATGGGCAAAACTCTGCATGTTCACTATAGAATTCCATAAATAGTTAATTTCGTTGATGAAAATCGGGGTTTGTCGACCGAATCGCCGATTCCAGTCCTCCCTTTTCCGCCTATCTGGTGTCACGGAGATGCAGTAAAACCTAGGAAAACCCGCCTAGTGCCCTGATCCAGATATGCGATTTTGCAAGTGACGGAGGGCCGGGGCATTTGTTAAGTTGCCTTCATTAGAGACGCTTACACGTTCTTGCAGTCATATCCGAAAGGCTTTTCCCACGAGATTGGTCGCGCTTCCTAGAGCAAGCGCACCCGACACCAGAGAGATCGACATAGCCCGCCGGCGGCCCCCCAAGCCGCTCATCGAAGCCCCCTTCCCACACACCCCAAGGCTTCGATACCCCACACCCAG
This sequence comes from Reyranella sp., assembly GCA_016780605.1. Lineage (GTDB taxonomy): Bacteria > Pseudomonadota > Alphaproteobacteria > Reyranellales > Reyranellaceae > Reyranella. The sequence goes on along the minus strand of JADHLS010000061.1, from coordinate 667 downwards.
GCGGGCTCCTAAGGAAGGCCGGTCGTTCCCCAAGCGACCGGCCTTTCATATTTCCGGGATCGGTTGTGGCGAGTCGGTGTGTTTCCACAGCTTGGATGGGTCACGGCATTGACCCCCGCAAAAAATTAGGGAAAAGCCTTGCAAAAGGGGAGCGGAGGCGAAGTTTTTGCATGGCAAACGCAATGCTAGATCACCCAAAACCGTCTATCTCCGTAAAAGAAATGCAGCAATTCCAAGCCTGGGATCGGCCGAGATATGCATTTTTGCAAGTTACGGCGCTCTAAGCCCGTGTTAAAGTAAACCCATTAAAGAAATTCTTATTCTATTGGTTTCAATATGAAAATTGTTGGATTCCCAGTCGACGTATCCCGTTCGCAGGATGGCCGCATTGTTCGCGGGCTCCGTACCCGCCAAGCGCTGATCCAGGCGACGCTCGATTTGATTCAGGCCGGCGATGTCGAGCCGACCTCGGCGGCGATCGCCACGATCGCCGGAGTCTCCAGCCGGGCGCTGTTCCAGCACTTCACCAGCCTCGCCGATCTCTACGCGGCGGCTTTCGATCTTGCCGTCAGTCGCGCGTTCGACCGCACGCGTCCGGTCGACGCCGCTGCGCCGCTCGCCAACCGTATCGAGCTTCTGGTCTCCGATCGTGCACAGATCTTCGAGG
>JADHLS010000060.1 GCA_016780605.1 Reyranella sp. | reverse complement strand
AGCATGAGGCTGCCTGCAAGGCAGCCGAGCGCACGGAGATAGCTCGGGGGGGTGAACAATACGCGGTCCTCCACGCGTATCTTCAGCCATGCTCGGGCGGCCGCCCATGGCGGCTTTGTATCAAAGTTTTCTTAAGGCGCTCGGCATCACCGCTGGTCTGCCGGCAGAGGCCTGATGGCGGCTGCAAAGCGCGCGTGCGCCGCCGCATCGACGGGCCGGTGGCGGACACGGCCGCTCGCCGGATCCTTGCCGAGCCAGTTGTCGCCACGCCAGTTGCGCGCCGGCCTGATCGGCCGCGGCGCGAAGCCGCCGGCGCAGTTGGGGCAGACATTGCCCAGCACGTTCTCCACGCAGTCGGCGCAGAAGGTGCATTCGTAGCTGCAGATGCGCGCTTCCAGCGACGCCGGCGGCAAGGGCTTGTCGCAGTGCTCGCAGCTCGGGCGCAGCTCGAGCATCAGTGGAGCCGCGCCGCGGCTTCGGCGTTGGCCTTGCGCCGGCTCTCCAGCAGCGGCGCCAGCCGCTCGCGCAAGCGCTTCACTCGTTCGGCGCCGGCCTTCTCCGGCGATCCGGAATCGAACGGCGGCTGCGGATCGTACTCGAGCACGAGCTGGATCGACTTGGCGACCTCCTCGCCCGCCAGCTCGGCGGCGACGGTGAGGCCGAAGTCGATGCCGGCAGTGACGCCGCCGCCGGAAATGCGGTTGCGGTCGCGCACGACTCGTTCGGCGACCGGCGTCGCACCGAAATCCTTCAGCATGTCGCGCCACGCCCAATGGCATGCCGATCTGTAGCCCTTGAGCAGGCCCGCAGCGCCCAGCACGAGCGATCCGGTGCAGACCGAGGTGACAAAGCGTGCGCCGGCGGCCTGCTTGCGCAGGAAGTCGAGCGTCTCGGGATCGACCATCAGGTCGACCTGGCCACCGCCGCCCGGCACGCAGATGACGTCGAGCTGCGGACAGTCGGCGAAGGTCGTGGTCGGCACGATCGAAAAGCCGGCGTCGGTCGGCACGGGATCGCGTGTCTTCCAGATCATGTGCATCTTGGCGCCAGGCACGCGCGACAGAACCTGCGCCGGGCCGGTGGCGTCGAGCTGGGTGACGTTGGGATACAGCAGGATGCCGATCTGGACGGGGTCAGCCATCGTGGTCTCCTTGGTTGGCCTGAAAGTAGGACGGCGTGCGGCTGGCAGAAATGACAAATATCGGCTATTTTCTGCCAATGGCCAAGCATCGGATCTTCATCCTCGCCTACCAAGGCTGCCAGCTCCTCGATGTCACTGGACCGGCCGCCGTGTTCGGCGCAGCCAACGAGGCGCACGGGCAGCCGTTCTACGACCTGCGCATCGTCTCGCCGGACGGCGGCGCGGTGACCACGAATTCGGGTGTCACCCTCCAGAGTCGCCGGATCGGAGGCCAACCCGACACCTTGCTGGTCGCCGGCGGCTCGCTCGGCCTGAAGGCGGCAATGGAACGTGACGACCTGCGGCGCTGGCTGAACGCGGTGGCGCCCAAGGCGCGACGCTACGGGTCGGTCTGCACCGGCGCCTTCGTGCTGGCCGCAGCGGGCCTGCTCGACGGCAGGCGCGTGGCGACCCACTGGGCGAGCTGCGAGCGACTGGCGAAGAAGTTCCCCAACCTCGAGGTCGATGCCGATTCGCTTTACGTCGTCGACGGCAAGATCTGGACCTCGGCCGGTGTGACCACGGGCATCGACATGGCCTTGGCTCTGGTAGAGGCCGATCTCGGCGCCCACATGGCCAACCTGATTGCGCGGCACTTCGTGCTCTATGCGCGTCGGCCCGGCTATCAGTCGCAGTTCAGTCCGCTCCTGCAGGCGCAGACCGAAGCCGAGGCGCCGTTCGCCAAGCTGATCGACTGGATGCAGGAGAACCTTGACCAGCCGCTCGACGTGCCGGCGCTGGCGGCACGCGCCGGCATGACCGAGCGCAGCTTCTATCGCAAGTTCACCGAGGCCACTGGCAAGACTCCGGCGCACTTCGTCGAGGGCCTGCGGCTGGATGCGGCGCGCGCGCTTCTCACCAAGGGCCTGCCGATCAAGACCATTGCTGGCAAGGTCGGCCTGAACTCACCGGCCCGACTGGGACAGGCCTTCGAACGCCGCTTCGGCATGGCGCCGTCGCTATTCAGGGAAATGCACCGCGCGGCGTGAGTCCTGCGCGGTTCCCACTACATGCTGCCTCCGCCACCGCCGCTACCGCCTCCAGCGCGCTTCATCATCTCGTCGTGACGGCGCTCCAGTTCGTTGACCGAAGGGCCTGACTGCTGGCCGGCGGTGACGCAACCGCCGAGCTGCAACAGGAGCAAAGCTGCGAGAATGGCAAGGGATCGAAGCGACATTGGCGCCCCCTTCGTTCCAAGGGCAACGTCGCAGCCCGCTGTGTGGCTGACCAATCACGAGTGCGATACTGGCGGCTCGGGCGGCTCGTTCTGGTCGGTAGCCGTCGATTTCGGCGGCGGCCGCAGCGACGCGCCGAACAGCCCGGCGACGATGATCGCGCAGATCGCAAGCAGGCCAAGAATCCAGTTGGGCACCAGGGTCGAGTCGGCGAGAAAGCCTGCAAGGATGGTGAGCCAGTCGCCGATCAGCGACCACAGGCCGAGGAGCCAGGCCACGGGAAATGCCATGGCAGCGATCAGCGCGACCTTGGCCCAAGCGGACTGAGGCCAGGCGTTCCTGATCATGCCGAATGTCTCAGCCTCAGGCTGCCGACAACCAGGGCCGTCAAAGCAAAGGCTGCGGCCAGCCAGAGCGCGGCGCGCGCGGCATCGGGGGCGCCACCGCTCGAGAAGTCGAACAACCCGAACACCAGGGCGACCAGCGCAGCGCCCATCGTCTGGCCGAGCGTGCGGGCGGTCGCGATGATGCCGCCGGCGCTGCCGCTGCGTTCGCGCGGCACGGCGTTCATCATCAGCCGGTTGTTGGGCGAGGCGAAGACGCCGAAGCCCGCGCCGCACAGGACCAGACGCCACATGATGTCGGCACCGGATGGATTGGCCGGCAGCAGCGCGGTCAACACGAGGCCGGTGGTCATGCTGGTGAGCCCGATGGCACCCAGCAAACCGGCATGATGGCGGTCGGCCAGCCGTCCGGCGATGGGGGCGATGCTGGCGAGCGCCAGCGGCCAGGCGGTCAACAGGATGCCGGTGGTGGTGGCGTCGCGGCCAAGCACGGTGTGAAAGAAGAAGGGTAGGCTGACGAAGGCCAATCCCTGCGCGGTGAAGGTGCAGGTGGCGGCCGAGATCGACAGGGCAAAGATCGGACGCTTGAAGACGTCGATCGGCATCATCGGGTCGGCAAGCTTCCTCTGACGTTGCACGAACAGGATGCCCAACGCCGCCGCCAAGCTGAGCTCCGCGATCACCACTGCGCGTTGATGGCCGTGAGCCATGCCGTCGATGCCGAAGATCAGCAGTCCGAAAGTCGCCCCCGACATGGTGGCCGAGAGCCAGTCGAAGGGGCGATGGGTGTGGGTCGTATGCGGCAGGTAGCGTTCAGCCAGCACGAACGAGATCAGCCCGAGAGGAGCGTAAACGGCAAAGAGATACGGCCACGAGGCAATGGACAGCAGCGCGGCACCAATCGACGGGCCGGCCGCCAGTGAGGTCGCGACCACAGTGGTGTTGAAGCCGAGCCCGCGGCCGAGCTGGTTGCGCGGATAGATGGCGCGCACCAGGGCCGGCTGGACCGACATGATGGCGGCACCGCCCAGCCCCTGAAGCGCGCGCCCCAACAGCAGCCAGGACAACGACGGCGACAAGGCGCAGCCGATCGAGGCCAGGGAGAAGAGCACCAGGCCGACGCGATAGACGTGGCGATAGCCGATGATGTCGGCCAACGCCGCCACCGGCAGCAGCGAGACCATGAGCGCGATCTGCGTCGCGTTGACGATCCAGATCGAGCTTTCGGCCGTGATGTTCAGATCCTGGGCGATGTAGGGCAGCGCCAGGTTGGTCATCGAGTTGCTGAGCACCGACATCATCAGGCCGATGGTGATGGTCGCCACCGCCAGCCGGCGCGGCCAGCCTGCGGGCATTCCGTCGGGGAGCGGTGTTGATGCCGGAGCCGGTGCAGCCATCTCTTATTGTGGCACCGTCGGCAGATCGCCGCCGATGGTGGTGCGCTGCATGAAGCGCTTGTACTTCACCGTGTCGTAGTATGTAGCGCGGTGCAATACCGCACGGTTGTCCCAGACGATGACGTCGCCTTCGCGCCAGGCATGCGACAATCGGAATTCCGGCTGATCGGCGCGCTGCGTCAGCTCGTAGAGCAATGCCTCACCGGTCGCCCGCGGCCAGCCGACGATGAAGCCGGCATGGGCGCCGATATAGAGAGCGCGCCGGCCGTTGATGGGATTGTCCTGGAACAGCCGCTGCTTCACAGGCGGCAGCTCGGCGATCGCCTTGGCGCTCAGGATGCCTTTCTGGACGCGATCCCGCGAGTATTGCAGCGAGTGCTCGGCGATCAGCGGATGGATGGTCGCCTGCAGCGCTGGCGGTAGGGCATTCCATGCGGCCCGCATCGACAGAAACTCGGTGTTGCCGCCTTCGGGCGGGCAGACGCGTGCCGTCAGGATCGAGCACAGCGAGGGGACGCGCTTGAACGAGGAGTCGGAGTGCCAGAAGTAGTTGGCCTTCTGGTAGATCATGCGCATGTCGTCGGGCGCGATCGGCTCGCCCGTCATGATGTCGAGGTTGGACTGGCGCTGGAACTTGGTGCCGGCGGCGGGATTGGAGGCGCCGGTGGTTTCGAGTGGGCCGAACAGCTCGCTGAACTGGACCTGCTTTTCGTCGTCCATCGGCTGGTCGCGGAAGAGGAGCACGGAATGCTCCTCGAAGGCGGCGCGGATCGGCCCGAATTCGCGCGCCGACAAGGGCCGCGTGATGTCGATGCCCGTGATTTCCGCCCCGAACAGCGGATGAAGTTTGGTGACCTTGATCGGGCCGGTGTTGCGCATCAGTCGACGCCCTCAGTCGACAATCGCCTGGTAGGTCAGCACCCGCAGCTCGCGCCGGATGGGATAGGTCGAGGACGGCATCAGCTGCGTCAGCAGCACCACCGCCATGTCCTCGGCCGGATCGCACCAGAAGGCGGTCGAGGCCGCGCCGCCCCAGGCGTATTCGCCGGCTGTGCCGAGGATATGAGCCTTGGCCGGATCGATCATGACCGAGAAGCCGAGCCCGAAGCCGATGCCGTAGTAGGTCGACTCCGAGAAGCGCGGCATGCCCATGTCGGCCATGTCGCCCTTGAGATGGTTCATGGTCATGAGCTCGACCGTCTTGCGCCCGAGCAGTCGGGTGCCGTCGAGCTCGCCCTTGTTCAGCATGAACTTGCAAAAGCGCAGATAGTCGGCCGCCGTCGAAACCAGCCCGCCGCCGCCGGAGTTAACGGCGCGCGGCGCGAGATAGCGGCTCTTGCCCGGATCGTCGATCAGCTCGAGCTTGCCGCCCGGGCCAGCCTGGTAGTTGGCGGCAAAGCGATCGTGCTTGTCGGCCGGCACATGGAAGTCTGTGTCGTCCATGCCGAGCGGCTTCAGCACCTTCTCCTTGAGATAGAGTTGGAAGGGCTGACCCGAGATGACCTCGACCAGATAGCCCAGCACGTCGGTGGCGACGCTGTAGTTCCAGGCCTTGCCGGGCTGGGCGATCAGCGGGAACGTGCCCAGCCGCTCGACGATGTCCTTGAGACTGGTCGTGCCGGTCTGGAAGTCGACACCATTGGTCTTGGCGCGATAGAGGGCGTCGACCGGGTTGCTCTCCATGAAGCCGTAGGTCAGGCCCGAGGTGTGGGTCAGCAGGTCGCGGAAGGTGAGCTCGCGCTCGGCCGGCACGCTCTCGATCTTGCCGCGGCTGCCGCCGGCATAGACTCTCGGGTTGGCGAAGGTCGGGATGAACTTCGAGATCGGATCGTCGAGCTGAAAGCGGCCCTCCTCGTAGAGCATCATGATCGCCGTCGAGGTGAGCGGCTTGGTCATGGAGTAGATGCGGAAGATCGTGTCGGGCCGCATCGGCTTGTTGCGTTCGACATCGGCCTTGCCCGCAGTTTCGGCGAAAGCGAGTTCGCCGCGGCGCATCACAACCGTCACCATGCCTGCCAGACGGCCGCTGTCGACCCAGCCATGCATCCACTTGCGCACGCGATCGAGCCGCGCTGCGGAAAGTCCGACTTGTTCGGGGGCGACGAGCGGCAGCGTGTCCATGGCGATCCTCCTTGGCGACCCGCTACACTAGCTCAGGAAATCGCAGGCAGACACGTCAGAAACGGGAGGGAGCGATGGCAAGATTGTGCGAAGGCCGGGTGGCGATCGTGACGGGCGGGGCGCGCGGCGTCGGCCGCGAGCATTGCCTGATGCTGGCCGAGCACGGCGCCAAGGTCGTGGTCAACGACCTGGGCGGCGACCGCGCCGGCAAGGGCAACGACGTCGGACCGGCCCAGCAGGTCGTGAACGAGATCAAGGCCAAGGGCGGCGAGGCGGTGGCCAACGGCGACGACGTCTCCGACTGGAACGGCGCCAAGCGCATGATCGACCAGGCGGTGTCGGCCTTCGGCAAGCTCGACGCGGTGGTGCTGAACGCCGGCATCCTGCGCGATCGCATGCTGGTCAACATGACCGAGGACGAATGGGATGCCGTCATCAAGGTGCACCTGAAAGGCACCTTCGCGCCGGCTCGCCACGCCGCGGCCTACTGGCGCGACCAGGCCAAGATCAAGGGCGGGCCGGTCGACGCGCGCATCATCACGACGACGTCGGTGTCGGGCATCTACGGCAATATCGGCCAGACCAACTACGGCGCCGCCAAAGCGGGCATCGCCTCGTTCACCGTCATCGCTGCGCGCGAGCTCGGCCGCTACGGCATCACGGTGAATTCGATCTCGCCGTCGGCCTTCACGCGCATGACCGAGGACCTGCGCACCTACACCGAAGAGGACAAGGAGACGCGCAGCCCGAAATGGATCGCGCCTGTCGCCACCTGGCTGGTGAGCGAGGAGAGCCGCGAGATCACCGGCCGCGTCTTCCAGGCCGGTAACGGCCAGTTCGCCGTGGCCGAGGGTTGGCACAAGGGACCGGAAGCCAAGCCGATCCTGGACCCGCGCGCCGCCGGCAAGATCCTGACCGAGCTCGCCAAGAAGGCGCGCAAGAACGCCGGCATGAACGGGCTGGATCTGGATTGATCGGCAACGCTGGCAGCGTACTACCCTCATCCTGACGAGCATCGCGTAGCGATGCGTCTCGAAGGATGGGCAACAGCGAGACCGGTTCCCACACTTCGAGACGGCGCTTCGCGCCTCCTCAGGGTGAGGTGCTGTGTGAAAGGGAGGATAGAGTCATGACGAGGCTAAAGCGCCGCAGCGTCCTGGCGGCGAGCGCGGCTGCGACCCTGATACCGGGCGCGCTGCGCGGCGAGGCGTGGCCCAGCAAGCCGATCCGCTGGGTCGTGCCTTACACCGCGGGCGGGCTGACCGACGTCGTGACGCGTCTGACGCTCGAGAAGATGAACGTCGGCCAGACCTTCGTGGTCGACAACAAGCCCGGCGCCAACTCGCTGATCGGCGCCGAAATGGTCGCGAACGCGGCGCCCGACGGCTACACGTTCCTGACCGTCATCGCCGCGCACGCCGCCAACAAGACCCTGTACGAGGGCAAGCTGAAGTTCGATCCGGTGAAGAGCTTCACACCGATCTCGCTGGTCGCCGTCGCGCCGATCATGGTGTCGGTATCAAATTCGCTGCCGGTCAAGAACATGGCCGAGTTCATCGCCTACGCCAAACAGAACCCGGGCAAGATCTCGTACGGTTCGTCCGGAGTCGGTGCGGCAGCGCATCTCACCAGCGAGCTGATCAAGCAGGTCGCCGGCATCGACATGGTGCATGTTCCCTACAAGGGTACGGCGCCGGCACTTGCCGATCTCGTGTCGGGCAACATCCAGCTGCTGCTCGATGTGCCGATCGGCGTCATGTCCCAGGTGCGCGCCGGCAAGATCAAGGCGCTGTGCATGCTGTCGAAGGAGCGCGTGCCGGGTGCCGAAGAAGTTCCGGCCATTGTCGAATCGGGCGGGCCGCCGATCGAATCCTCGTCCTGGGTGATGTTCCTGGCGCCTGCCGGCACGCCTCAGGAGATCGTCGATCGCCTGGCCGCCGACGTTGCCAGGGCAGTGAAGGACGAGGCGCTGCGCAAGCGCCTCGCCGTGCAGGCCGTCGTGCCGGTGGGCGCCACGCCCGCCGACACGGCCAAGTTCCTGCAGGACGAGATCGACAAGTGGGAGAAAGTGATCAAGACCGCAGGCGTGAAGGTCGAGGCCTAGTTCGCAGCAAAGCAGTAGAGCAGACCGGCGCCGCCGGTCGCGACCAGCGAGGCCGCATCGCACGCGCGCGACGGGTGCGAGGCGTTCCACGATTTCGAGGCGTCGTCGTCGCGCAGGCCCATGCGGTCGGCATGGCCGAGCATGGCATTGCCTTCGCCGCTCTTGGTCCAGTTGCCGCAGGTCATGTCCTTGTCCGGCGGGAAGGCGGTCCCGTCGGCCTGCGTGCCGGTGAGGATGTCGTGCTGGTTGACGGTATAGAGCCGGCTCGGGATGAGGCGGCCGGTCTCCGCGACATTGGTCTCGGCGCTGATCTTGTTGTTGGGCGAGTGCAGATCCGCGACGCTGGTCGCGATGACCACGCCCTTGGCATTGGTCCATGGTCCCTTGCCGATGCGGTCCTTGGCGTTGACCGCGGTGGCGCCGCCGACGGCCTGGGTGCTGAGATAGGCACGCCAGGTCTTGCCGCCGGCGCCGGCCTTGGCGGCGAGCGTCTGACAATGCCGGTCGGCGCCCTCAAGGCCGCCATAGTTGGCGCCCTGCGGGCCGCCGACGCTGGTGATGAAGAAGGTCATGTCGGGAAATTGCGGTGGCGGCTGCTGCGCCTGCGAGCCGCCGACAGCAGCCAGTGTCATGACGGTCGACGCGATGGCAGCCATCTTGATGTGCTTTTGCATGTCATCCCCCCTTCGTGAAGCGTGGCTACATTGTTGGCCACGCCAGCGCATCCGCCCAAGTCACATCCGCGTGGGGTTGCCAGTCAGACCTTGGACAGCGTCTCGAGCACCTTCGGCTGCGGCCACCTCCAGCCGAGCGCGCTTTCGTAGGCGCGCATGGCGCGCAGCACCGTGTGATCGGCGCGTGGCGGGCCGATCAGCTGGATGCCGACGGGGAGCCCGGACCTGGTCAGGCCGGCCGGCATCGATGCGGCCGGCTGTCCCGTCAGGTTGCAGGGCAGGGTGTAGGGCGCGCCCTTCGTCCAGCGCGGGAAGGCGTCCGAGTTGTACAGGGTCTCGACCGTCGGCGGCGCGGTTGGCGTGACCGGCGCCAGCAGCAGGTCGAACTTCTGGTGCCAGAGCGCGAGGTCGCGCGCGAGCCTGGACTTGGCCTCATAGGCGCGCGCGTAGTCGGCCAGGGTGATGACCAGCCCCTTCTCGGCGGCGGCGCGGAAGCCGGGGTCGAGCTTGGCGTGGAGCTGCGTGGGGATCTGGCGCAGGCGCGTGGCGAAGCTGCCGATCCACAGCGGCTCGAAGTCCTTCTGCAGCGGCTCGATCAGCGGGCCGACATCCTCGACATGGGCGCCGAGCGGCTCGAAGCGCCGGGCCGCCTCGGCCACCAGCTCGCGCACCTCCGGATCGGCTTTCACATAGCCGAAGTCGAGGCTCAGTCCGATCCTCCATCCGCGCACGCCGTCGTCGAGGCCGATCGTGTAGTCGCGCGGATCGGCAGGCAGGGAGCGCCAGTCGCGCGCGTCGGGGCCGGCCAGCACGTTAAGCGAGAGCGCGGTATCGAACACCGAGCGCGCCAGGACGCCCTGGCTGACCACGTCGGCGAACGGCGCATCGGCAGGATACTGGGCGACGCGCCCGTAGCTCGGCTTCAGTCCGACCAGGGCGGTATGCGCGGCGGGGATGCGGATCGAGCCGCCGCCATCGTTGCCGTGATTGAACGGATTGATGCCGGCGGCGGTGAGGGCGGAAGCACCGCCCGACGAGCCACCTGGAGAGTGCGCGACGTTCCAGGGATTGCGCGTCGTGCCCTGCAGGAGCGAATCGGTCAGCGCCTTCCAACCGAACTCGGGCGTCGTGCTCTTGCCGATGATGACCATGCCCGCGGCAAGGAACCTGTCGACAACCGGCGCGTTCTCTGTGGCTGGAGTCTCGTCCGTTGCGTGCGAGCCATTGCGTGTCGGCCAGCCTTTGACGGGAGTGGTGTCCTTTATGGTCGTCGGCACGCCGTCGAGAGGCGATAGCGGGCGGCCCTGCTGCCAGCGTAGTTCAGAGGCTTTTGCTGCAGCCTGGGCTCCCTGAGAGTCGATGAGGACGAGCGCATTAAGAGAAGGTTGCAGCTTCCCTGCACGCTCTAGCATGGCGGTGACCACTTCAACCGGGGAGAGCGCCTTTCGAGCGTAAAGTGTTGTGAGTTCTGATGCGGAAAACCAAGTGACGGGATGGTCAGACATGCGTTTTTTGTGGGTTCCGGTACTATGCAATTGGCCCAAAGTAGCATCTGCCACATTGGTCGAGTCCGTTTTCTTGTAGGTACCGCGTATCGAAGGAGTACCCCACATGGAAAGCATCACCGCCTTGGTTGCCTGCGGCGTGGCTTTCGCCCTCAGCTACTACATCGGGCGCTTCACCGCGTCGTCGATGCTTGCGGCCGCCATGAAGGGTGCCGCCTGTGGGTTGGCGTTTGCGGTCCTCTTTTTCATCACCACGGTCATGCTCGGCGCGATCGTCCCTGGCCTGTTCGAAGGCTGGGCACTCGGCATTCACTTCATCGCGCTGCTGATCGTGGCCCCGCTGGGCAGTGCCGGCATCGCGGTCCTCGAGCATCGCCATCTCGAGAAGGTCGAGGCGCGGCGCCTGCCGTTCTGAAGGCGCTGACTTTCAATTGATACAACGGCGAACGTGAACGCCGGCAGAAGCGGCGTATCCTTCGCTTGTGGCTGCAGCGCTCTACTATCTCGCCATTGCGGTGGTGATCCTGATCGGCGTTAGTGCCGGACGGTGGGCGCGCTCGAGTATTCAGGCAGTCATTCTGGGGTTGATGGGCAACCTTGTGACGGTCGGGTTGCTGTTCTGCACCACCATCCTCTTCGCGGTCATGGCTCCCGGCGCGCTCGACGCCGACGACATGGGCTTTCGCCTCGGCGCACTGCTGCTGTTCGGCTCGGCGGTCGGCGTGGTTGCGGCGATCGGCGGTCGCCGGCGTGCCGCGCGGATGGCGTCGCGGCCGTTTTAGCCGTCGAAACGGCAGCCTTCCCGACACCGGCCAGCCGACGCTAAGCTCCCCGCCGTCGGGAGGGAGCGAATGACGCAACTGAAGCTGGGTGCGGCCACGGTGCAGCGCATCGAAGAGTCGTACGAGCCCAACTTCGACGCCAAGGTGTTCTTCCCCGACTGGACTCCGGCCGTCGTCCAGCAGCACAAGGATTGGCTGCTGCCCGACCACTACGACGAGCCGACCGGCTTCCTGAAGCTCAGCGTCCACAGCTGGCTGCTGACTGTCGGCGGCAAGCGCATCCTGATCGACACCTGCGTGGGCAACCACAAGTCGCGGCCGCACCGGCCGAAGTGGCACCTGATGGAGACGCCGTACCTGGCACGCCTGAAGGCGGCCGGCGTCGAGCCCGACCAGGTCGACATGGTGATGTGCACCCATCTGCATGTCGACCACGTCGGCTGGAACACCAGGCTCGAGAACGGCAAGTGGGTGCCGACCTTCAGGAACGCCAAGTACGTGTTCAGCAAGGCTGACTACGACCATTACCTGAAGCTCGACAGCGATCCCAAGACCGGTCCGGCCAATGGCGGCTCGTTCCGCGATTCGGTGCTGCCGGTGGTCGAGGCCGGGCTGACGCAGATGGTCGACGGCGCTGCCCGGCTCGACGAGAACCTCGAGATCGAGCCGGCGCCCGGCCACACGCCCGGCACCATCGCCATCAAGTTCGAATCGCGCGGCGAGAAGGCGCTGTTCTGCGGCGACATCCTGCACCATGCCCTGCAGGTCTATCATCCGGAATGGAACAGCTTCGCCTGCGCCGAGCCAGTCGGTGCGCGCAAGAGCCGGCGCGCTGCGCTGGAGCATTGCGCGGGCTCGGGCGCGCGCCTGATGCCCTGCCATTTCGGTGCGCCGTTCACCTGCCATATCGACCACAAGGGCGCGGGCTTCGCGCCACGCTTCGATGGGAAGTTCTAGGAGGGAAGGGACATGATCTACGAACTGCGTGTCTACAAGTGCGTACCCGGCCGCCTGCCGGCGCTCAACAACCGCTTCGCCAACATCACGCTGAAGCTGTGGGAGAAACATGGCATCAAGCAGGCTGGCTTCTGGACCACGCTGGTGGGCGAGTCCAACCAGGAGCTGACTTACCTTCTGGCCTGGGAATCGCTGGCCGACCGCGAGAAGAAGTGGAACGCTTTCCAGTCCGACCCGGAGTGGCAGGCCAAGCGGGCCGAGACGGAGAAGGACGGCCCCATCGTCGCCAATGTCGCCAACCAGTTCCTGGCGCCGACGGCCTATTCGTCGGTGAAATAGGCTATTCGACCTTGAGGCCCGCCTCCTGAGCGAGGCGGGCCCACTTCGCCATGTCGTCGGCGACGTAGGCGGCGAACTCCTTCGGTGTGCCGAACTGGGGATCCGCTCCAAGGCCGGTGAACTTCTGCACCACGTCAGGTGA